>NZ_JBFUCN010000005.1:0-186819 GCF_056405195.1 Polaromonas sp. P1_H6 | reverse complement strand
GCTGGGCCGAGGAGCGCAGACGTAGGCGGATCAGGGATCGCGCTTGTTTGAGCCGAAGGCGAGTTTGCGCGAGACCCCGCCGTAGTCGAGCACCGCAGGTTGCCCGTAGCGAAGCGTAGGGACCCAGACTGCGGGTCGCCTTTTCTTTGCTTACTTTCTTTTGGCGAAGCAAAAGAAAGTTACTTGCTGCCGGGCAATCCCCGGCCAGCAAGCCTCAGCAGCGAGCGCACTCGCCAAAAACACCTCAAGCCATCAAAAAAGTTCTAAATATCTTCCAAATATCTAACAACGTTCAAAATAAAAAACATCCGTTAATTTTCACCAAAACCCCGGCAAGGCTTGCCTTTACATTTGACAAATGCAAGCCCGACTAGACCGCCAACAAGCCCAAAGCGATTCACGCCGAAGGGGCGTGCTGGACGCGGCCCGCGCGGTGTTCGAGCGCCTGGGCATGGAGGGCGCCAGCATCCGTGAAATCGCGAAGGAGGCCGGCTACACCGCCGGCGCCATTTATTCCTACTTCGAAAGCAAGGAGGCGATCTATGGCGCCTTGCTGGCCGAGTCGCTGGAGCGCCTGAATGCCGCGGTGCATGGGGCCGGCACAGGCTGCACCGAGCCGGCCGACCTGCTGGAGGCCAAGGCCGGCGCCTGGTTCGGTTTTTTCGCGGCCAACCCGCGCGACCTGGACCTGGGCTTTTACCTGATGCAGGGCATGCGCCCGCGCGGGCTCACGGCCGAGCTGAACTTCCATCTCAATGACCGCCTGCACGACGCGTTGCGGCCGTGCGAAGGCGCGTTGCAGGCTATGGGTTTGAACGCCGAAGACGCCTTGCGTGAAAATACGGCTTTGTTCTCCCACGGCGTGGGCCTGCTGCTGCTTCAGCACACCGGGCGCATACGCATGTTCGGCCAGGACGCGACGCTGCTGTTTGACGCCTACCTGATCACGCTGGTGGAGCGCCTGCGCTACGCCCCGGCCTGATCCGCTTTTATTTTTTCCAGGAATTTCCATGCTGCTCGATGCCGACGACTCCCAACTGGTGCTGGTGGACTACCAGTCCCGCCTCATGCCCGCCATTTTTGAAAACAGCCTGGTGCTGGCCAATGCACTCAAGCTGGCGCGTATGGCCAAACTGCTGGAGGTGCCGGTCTGGGGTACGGCCGAAAACCCCGGCTCGCTGGGCCCTCTCGCGCCTGAGCTGCAAGCCGCCATCGCCGCCGCCGGCGGCCGCACGCTGGACAAGATGTCCTTCAGCGCCGTCGCCGACGGCCTCGTCGACCTGCTGCGCCCGCCCGTGCGCAAGGCGCAGGCCGGCGGCAACGCCCGCAGCCTGCCCAAACATTTGCAAAAACCCGCGCCCGAGCCGGAGGAGGGCAGGAGCACCATCGTCATCGCCGGCTGCGAAGCCCATGTCTGTCTGATGCAGACCGCGCTCGATCTGCTGGAAGAAGAGTTCGAGGTCTGGGTCGTGACCGACGCCTGCAGCTCGCGCACCGAACGCAACCGCGACGCCGCCTTTGACCGCCTGGCCGGCAACGGCGCCGAACTGGTGACCACCGAGATGGTGGCGTTTGAGTGGCTGCGCACGGCCGAGCATGAGGCGTTCAAGGATGTGCTGGGGCTGGTGAAGTGAGGCGGGCCGGCTTTCAAGCTGCCCACACCATGCGCATACTCTGGCTTCTTCTTTTTACACTCCTTGCGGGCTGCGCCACCGGCGAAATCGTGCAGCCTGTGAGCCAGGCAAGTTCACCCAGTCCTGAATATCCCGCCGTCTCCAGGCGTCTTGGGGAGCAGGGCCGTGTGATATTACGAGTGCGGGTGCTGGCGAGCGGTGAACCTGGCGAGGTGCGGCTTCACAAAAGTTCAGGCTTTGACAGGCTGGATGCTGCTGCGGTGGCGGCCATGAAGCAATTCAAATTCAACCCCGCACGAACCCGCTGGGGCCGCGCCGTGGATTCGTGGGTAACCCTGCCGATCGAGTACGCCTTGAAATGAGCGATTCAACGGGGTACGGGTAAGGCGGTGGGTTTCAACAACAGGCAAAGGACGTCAATGAAGGACCTTTACACGCGCTTTGCGATTTCGCTCGCTGTGGCTACTTTGCTCGGTTGCGCGTCCCAGCCGGCGAACGACCCATTTACCGGCAACTACCGACTGGCTGGCGAAGAGGATTCAACGATCTATGCCGTGTCAAAGATGGGAGACGGCTGGGGCCTGGCGATGTCAAAAAAAGCCGATGCGCCCAAGACAATTCGCAGCGACGATGATCGGAAAGCCCAGCTCTATCGCGTCGATCCTTCCCAACTTTTAAGGGTGGATCGGTCAGTGCCGATTCCGCCCGTTTGCATTGCGACGCTAAGTTCACCTGGAGAAGGAACGTACCAACTCCTGCCGTACTTCGCTCTTTGCCGAGTGCCCCGGGGAAGCCTGGTCGTTCTTGCGAAACCCATCCCCGGATGGAAGGAGTTCAGAGCCACTTCCGAACATGTGTTGATCTTCGGCCTTATGGGAGCGACCAATGGTGTGGAGCTCGAAGCTTTCAGATAGTACGTTCCGATCTACCAGGAAACATTTACCCAGGACGAGATCGATGGGCTGATTGCCTTTCACCGCGACCCCGCAGGTGCCGTGAGGTAGTTGCCGGGCGGTCGCGCACGGTTGTCGCCATTGCCCCGCGGCATTACAGTAGTTCCTCGATTTCGCACCGATTGTGAGGATTCCATGCCGGCTGCTGACACCTGGCTCTTTGCGCTGACCTTTCTCACGGCCCTGGGCTGCGCGCTCATCGCCGGCATTTTCCTGGCGTTCTCCAGCTTCGTGATGGGTGCCCTGGCCCGCATCAGCCCGCCCTCGGGCATTGCCGCCATGCAGTCCATCAATGTCGTGGTACTCAACCCGGGTTTCCTGGGACTCTTCATGGGTACCGCGCTAGCCTGCGCCGTGCTTCTTGTCTACGCTGTGATGCACTGGCAAGCGGCTGGCGCGCTTTGCGTTGTGGTGGGAAGCCTGTTCTATATCGTGGGCACTTTCGGCGTCACCATGGTTTTTAATGTGCCGCGAAACAACGCGCTGGCGCGGCAAGACCCGGCCAGCCCGGAGGCCACCGGTTTCTGGCGCGGCTATGTGGCCGGCTGGACGATGTGGAACCATGTGCGCACCCTGGCGGCGCTGATCGCGGCGGTATTGCTGATGTATCCGCTGATCCGGTTTCCGGGCGGTGTATAGGCGAAAGGGAGTGCGCTGGCGAAAGTTCGGCGGGTTGCTTCAAGCCATGCTAAAAATACAAATGTTTGTTGAGGTTCCGATAAACAAGAGGTTCTGCAGGGATTCGATGGTCAAGTTAAACTGCGGCCGCAAAGTTATACCGCACGGTTTGGGGTCTAAATTACGTCAATCCTGCAGAAACTCCTACGCATGCTCGCCATGAAGTGCCCAGAGCTCACGCATGAGCAATACGTTGCCACCATGGCCACGCCAATGCGCCTAATTGAGGCCGAGGACAATTCTTATCATCCATTTCCGATTGGCGAGGTCATGGATAAGCTGATTCAACAGCTTTCGTTACCAACCACCCGTGAGGACATAGACATTCACTTCGTCTACATGAATGATCTCAACCACTTTTGCCACATTCTCTTCAACTGGGGGGTGAAGAACGTCTACCTCGTTCTGGTTACCAGGCCGCAGGAGAAAAAAGTGCACGGTTATCGCGTTCTCAATATGACGGCAGAGTATGGCCTCGACACTTGGGACGGGGAAGTCCCTTTCATCCGTTAGCCGGCACGGCAGCCGATGCAGCTTGTAGGCCAAATTGTCGATGTGCAAGCTGACGGGTGCGAGCGCACGGTTCTCGTCGAACTGCGCGGTACCGGGGCGCGCATGGCATTTTCCGTGCCGGTGCCGACGCAGTACATGACCGGCCAGGAGCGTTGCCAAACTTACTTGGCAGGACATGACATCGATGTCGAGGTCAAGCTCGTGTTCGTGACCAAAGTGAGCGCTGAGTCCATCGACAGGCAACTGAGTTTCTTTCAGCCAATCGCCAAATCTCCGCACACGGTGGTCTTTGGAGTTGTATCTGAAATAGCAGCAGCGGATGAATTCATTTGCCAAATTAATGACGAGGGCGGGAAGATCAACGTGTCGACGGAGATGGCCTTTCAACTTCATGTCGGTACGCGTGTTAGTTTTCGAGGGGAACTCACTCATGCCGGCTAATAGGTCGATCGACAAGGCGTATCCCTGCAAGTCGGGTCACGCCTCTCCTCTTAAACGTTCGACGCCGCAGATGCGAGTCTTGCTCCTGGCCATCTCAGCGCTTGCTACCGGCTGCGACCACATACATGGCGTTGCGCGCTACACCGACCCGATGCCCTCGGCCCCGCCAGCCCGGTGCGTCCAGGACGCCGTCTCATCCGTTGAGGGTGTAAGGAACGTCAGCTATTCCTGGGAGTTAGGTAGCCGACCGCTGACGCTTCACGGAATTGAAAGGCCAGATCAGGTGCATCGATTCTGGTACGAATACAAAGACATCAAGAGCAATCTCTATTTTGTGGCGCGCCACGATGGCTCCGCTACCTACCATCACAGCTACGGCTGCCTCAACTGCACGCCACCTCAAAGCACCATCGATACCCTTTACCCGGGTATGCTTGCGATCGATGAAGCTGTCCGGTCACGGTGCGGGGTTTCAGTGCCCATTCACGAGTCCTGTTCGGGGGTGAAGTGCGGTGGCGGCTGACTCTTTCTTCAAGCGGACCAGCCCAAGGCGGTCCGCTTAAGTCAAACGCCAGGCACCACCAATCCATCGACACTATGAAACACGCTTTTGTCTCCGCGCTTCTCGGGCTGCTGGCAACCTGCAGTCTCGCCGCCGATCCTTCGTTGGCGCCAAACGCTCCGAAAGACAATCCTGTTCGCGCCGAATCGGCGGCGCGCATGGAGAAAGCAATTGCGCCGTACGTTGCTCAAGCAAAGGCCTCATATCCACAGGCAAAGCAGCGGTTCCTTGCCGGGCTCCCGAGAGGTCATTCATTCTTTCTCACTACGCGCCTCTCCGACAGGAAGGGAAACGTGGAGCAGGTCTTTGTTGCGGTACAGAGCATTCGCAACGGCTTGGTTACAGGAAAGATATGGAGTGACATCGAGCTGGTTGAAGGTTTCCGCCGCGGCGATGTGTATTCTTTTCAGGAGGCGGCGATGATCGACTGGCTCATTACCAAGCCCGACGGAACGGAGGAAGGTAATTTCGTCGGGAAGTTCCTCGACACTTACTCCACGAAGTAGGTGCCGAATGCCTAACTCTTCCTGTGTGGGCTCCCCACAACGGAAGGAAGCGGCTCCGCCGCTAGTTCGCTGAGAAACATGGGTTGGCGTCCTACGACGGCATGGATGTCGGTCCTGCGCTGATCGCCGCGAAATGAACCTGAACTGGGGGCACAACATCACCCCCGTTTTCACCTGACAACTTATGGCAGCTTTGGACACAGGCCCTTTTTTTCATGGCACGAAAGCCGAATTGCAGCCAGGCGACCTGCTGAGTTCAGGCTTTACATCGAACTACGACGAAAGCGTCGTGATGAATCACATTTATTTCACCGCCATTCCCAAAGGCGCCGGGCTTGCCGCGGAAATAGCCAAAGGCTGCGGCAGGCCGCGGGTCTACATTGTTGAGCCGACGGGAGAGTTCGAGAACGATCCCAACGTGACAGGCAAGAAGTTCCCGGGCAACCCGACGCGGTCCTATCGAAGCAGGCTGCCTTTAAAAATTGTTGGCGAACTCGAAAGCTGGGAACTCTATGACCCAGAGTTCATTCAACAACTGAGAGCCCGTATCGAGAATGGCATGGGCAAAATCATCAATTGATGGGAGACGCCGCTGTAAAACGGCGTCCCAGTCGTGGCAATAGGACATGACCAAGATGAAAAAACCTGAAGATGCACCGGGCGCCTTTCAAGATGCCTGGAATGCGCACGACATGGTGGCTTTGGGTGAGCTGTTCGACCCCGACGCAAGCTTCGTGAATCGCTTTGGGCACTATGTCCGGGGCGTTGAAGAGATCGTGGCACTCCACGTTCCGATTCACGAAACCATCTATCGCGACTCCACGCTCCAGAACGAGCTGATCGATATCTCCCTTATTGCCGACGGGGCTGCGGTCATCCATTTCTGGAGTCGCCTGGCTGCCGGCGCCGTCCACCCGGCCGGGCCACACGTGGTGGATACGCTGATCCTTGCCGTGTTGACGAGACAGCACGATACCTGGCGCATTCGGGCGCTTGAGAACGTGACCCTTGTCAACCCGCGGACCGGGGAGGCGATCTTGCGGGACTAGCGCACGCTTGAACCTGCAGAGCATCCTCCTCAGTCGAAACTTGTCATGAATTCCGCGTCCTTGGAGGCGCCATCAGCCTCCTGAAAGCCCGTTATCCATAATTAAGAATTCAGTTTTGCTGGTTTTCCATCGTTTTCCGGCACCTGAAACAACAATCCACTGGAGACAACGCCGTGTTCAAGTCCCTTCTGCTCAGCAAGTCCGACGCCGGTTTTTCGGCGGCGGTGACCGATACCGATGAGGCCCGGCTTCCCGCCGGCGATGTGCTGGTGCAGGTCGAATACTCCACCCTCAATTACAAGGACGGCCTGGCCATCACCAACAAAGGGCCGGTGGTGCGCAACTGGCCCATGGTCGCGGGCATTGACGGTGCGGGCACCGTGTTGGAGTCGACGCATGCGGGCTGGAAGGCCGGCGACCGGTTTGTGCACAACGGCTGGGGAGTCGGCGAAACGCGCTGGGGCCTGATGGCCGAACGCGCGCGCCTGCAGGGCGACTGGCTGGTTAAGCTGCCGGCGGCCTTCACGTCGCGCCAGGCCATGGCCATAGGCACGGCCGGCTACACCGCCATGCTCAGCGTGCTGGCGCTTGAGCAGCACGGCGTGAAGCCCGGCGACGGCGAAGTGCTCGTGACGGGTGCCACCGGCGGTGTGGGCAGCGTGGCCGTGGCCTTGCTGGCCAAGCTGGGCTACACCGTGGTGGCCGCCACCGGCAAAGCCAGCGAGGAGGCCTACCTGAAGCAACTGGGCGCCGGCAGCGTGATTGACCGGGCTGAACTGTCTGCGCCCGGCAAGCCGCTGCAAAAAGAACGCTGGGCGGGTGTGATTGATGCGGTCGGCTCGCACACGCTGGCCAACGCCTGCGCGCAGACGCGCTACGGCGGTGTGGTGACGGCCTGCGGCCTGGCGCAGGGCGCGGATTTCCCCGCGACGGTCATGCCTTTCATCCTGCGCAGCGTGACGCTGGCCGGTATTGACAGCGTGATGGCGCCCCTGGCCAAACGCCAACAGGCCTGGGACCGGTTGGCAAAAGACCTGGACACCGCGAAGCTCGAAACCATGCTGGAGGAGATTCCGATGGCGAAAGCCGCAGAAAAAGCGGCCGACTTGATGTCGGGCAAGGTGCGCGGCCGTGTAGTCGTCAAAATCTGAAGAATCTAAAAATTAAAAACGGAGACAAGCGATGACGAGCTACGCAGATTTCTACCGCCAGTCCATAGACCAGCCCGAGGCCTTCTGGGCCGAGCAGGCCAAGCTGATCGACTGGCACAAACCCTTCACCCGCGTCTGCAACGACGACAAGCCGCCGTTTGCCCAGTGGTTTGAGGGCGGGCAGACCAATCTGTGCCACAACGCGGTGGACAGGCACCTCAAGGACAGGCCCGACCAGGCGGCGCTGATTTACGTCTCCAGCGAAACCGGTATTGAAAAAACCTACACCTTTCGTGAGTTGCACGCCGAAGTGCAGCGCATGGCCGCCAGCCTGCTGGCCATGGGCGTGGTCAAGGGCGACCGTGTGCTGATCTACATGCCCATGATTGCCGAAGCGGCCTTTGCGATGCTGGCCTGCGCGCGCATAGGGGCCATCCACTGCGTGGTGTTCGGCGGTTTTGCCAGCGGCTCGCTGGCTTCGCGCATCGACGACGCCGCGCCGCGCGTGATCATCAGCGCCGACGCCGGCTCGCGCGGCGGCAAGGTGGTGGCGTACAAGCCCTTGCTCGACGAAGCCATCCGCCTGGCCAAGCACCAGCCCGAAGCCGTGCTGCTGGTCGACCGCGGCCTGGCGCCCATGCCCATGGTGGCCGGCCGCGACCTGCATTGGGAGACGCTGCGCGCCAAATACCTGCACGCCCAGGTGCATTGCGAATGGCTGGACTCCACCGCCATCAGCTACACCATCTACACCAGCGGCACCACCGGCAAGCCCAAGGGCGTGCAGCGCGACACCGGCGGTTATGCCGTGGCGCTGGCCGCCAGCATGAAACACATCTTCGACGGCCGCGCCGGTGAAACCTATTTTTCGACCAGCGACATCGGCTGGGTGGTGGGCCACAGCTACATCGTCTATGGCCCGCTGATCGCCGGCATGGCGACCATCATGTATGAAGGCCTGCCCACGCAAGGCATGGACCAGCAGCCCAACGGCGCGATCTGGTGGAGCCTGGTCGAAAAATACAAGGTCACCGGCATGTTCAGCGCGCCCACCGCCGTGCGCGTGCTCAAAAAGCAGGACCCGGCCCTGCTCAAAAAACACGACCTCTCCAGCCTGCGCGCCTTGTATCTGGCCGGCGAGCCGCTCGATGAACCCACGGCGCGCTGGATCAGCGAGGGCCTGAACGTGCCCATCATCGACAACTACTGGCAGACCGAATCAGGCTGGCCCATCATCACCATCGCCAACGGCGTTGAAAAGAAAGCCAGCCGCTTCGGCAGCCCCGGCGTGCCTATGTACGGCTACAAGGTCAAGATCCTGCACGAGTCCACCGGCGAAGAGCTGACGCAGCCCAACGAAAAAGGCGTGGTGGTGATTGAGGGCCCGACACCGCCGGGCTTCATGCAGACCATCTGGAAGGACGATGCGCGCTTCGTCAACACCTACTGGAAGAGTGTGCCCGGCAAGATGGTTTACAGCACCTTCGACTGGGGCATACGCGACGAAGACGGCTATTTTTTCATCCTGGGCCGCACCGACGACGTGATCAATGTGGCAGGCCATCGCCTGGGCACACGTGAGATCGAGGAGAGCATTTCAGGCCACGCACAGGTGGCCGAAGTAGCCGTGGTCGGCGTAGCCGATGCACTCAAAGGCCAGGTGGCCATGGCCTTTGCCGTGCCCAGGGATGCCACCGTGCTTACCGACAGCGCGGCCGCCCTCAAGCTCGAAGGCGAAATCATGAAACGCGTGGACGGCGATTTAGGCGCGGTCGCACGGCCGTCGCGCGTGCTTTTTGTGACGGCCCTGCCCAAGACCCGCAGCGGCAAGATGCTGCGCCGTGCGATCCAGGCGGTATGCGAGGGCAGGGATGCGGGGGATCTGACGACCATGGATGATCCGGCGGCTTTGCAGCAGATTCGGGATCGGGTGGCGGGGTGAGAGTTGGAAAAGAGAAACTGTGTCAAAGTGCCGATGATGTTTATCCACCCTAACTCCCTCGATTGTCGAGATGCGATGGAAGCCATCCGACCACAACTATCTGCTCGTCGTCATCCCAGAAAAAATAAAGCCTGAAGCCGTATCTACGATCTCGCGAATCGCCGCCTTTCAGATGTCTGTCCAGGGACCTTCGGCTACCGCCATACTGAACCGAATACAAATCTGCAGCGTACTTGACTCCTTCTCCAGTAGAACTCTCTTCTAGCTGGAGATCCGCCAATGCGCCTTCGTAGAGTTGACGACGCTCAGCGCTGTTGTCGATCCTCATTGGTACATAAAAATCACGAAGCAAGAGCAGCGAACGATAGATGAATTGCGGATCGTGGTAGTTCGATTTTCGGATGCCTTGATATGCTCGATTGGTCATTTCTACAGACCCCACGAGATGCTCTTTGCACCAATCTTCAAAGAGGTTGAGTGACTCTGGGATGGCGATGACGGGCTTCTGCGAAATTTCTGCCAAGCGTTGATCTAGTAGCCGAATTCTGTTTAGGCGTTCTAGCGCCAGAGAGCGCGCAGCGTTGGCATCTTGAATTGCCATCTCTCTTTCAGTGTCCGCAGTGGCCAGAAGGCCGTCATATTGTTCCTTCTGCTCTTGGAGTTCTTTTCTTAGTTGGTCGTTATCCTGCTCAAAAAGTTTTAGCAACTCCACATCAGATCCACCAGCTTCTTTTAGATTTTTTCGCTCGGCCATTGCCGCGTGCTGGCGAACTGCGTTGAATCCCGGTAATTCTCTTTCTCTATCAATTCCATAAACTGTATTCGCTAGGGATTGATTGATTAACCAGCGTTCAAATGCCTGCGCACCGCCTCCCGGCCAATCGACGATGCGATGTGACAGAGCGAGTGGATGATTGGAGGGCTGATCGATCCAAGAGCGAAATCCAGGGCGATATGTTCTTACCCCTCGATGAAAAACTGAGAGTTCTCGCCCAACCCTGTCCGTGAGAAAGAAGCTTGCTGCTCCTGTTATCGCAAATACATGAGTTGAGCCTAAGGTCCCGTCATGAACAGCTTTCACTGAGGCAGCGGCGTCTTTCACATCGAGGGAGTTCTCCGGCAGCGAGAAAATGATGACGTCGCAATGGCGTCTCGGGTCCTCCATTAAGCGAACGAGGTCGTCAATTTCATCCTCGGAAGTTAGCAACCTTACCTGTTTACTCAGTAGTTGACCATTGAGTTCAGCCGGACCTGCTGTGATAACTTGTTTTACAAAACCAGGGATAGATCGATCAAAGGCGACCTCGGCTCCTCTATTGGCGCAAACTAATCGAGCTCCGAAAAGCGTGTCTCCATCTGAATCTATCCCCACACCTATTTCTGTTATCCAGGTCCTCAAAGGGAAGATTTTGTCAGCGTCGTCAAGTCTTGCAGCCCAATAGCGAGGCTCTACTAAGGCCACTGCTGCAGTTCTCTGCGCACCAATGTCCGATAGCTCAAAAGATCTGCGCTGCCACGCATCGTTAGGAAGAGTTTTTCCTGCGCGTTGAGCCATCCATCGCAAAATGCTGTCCACAGTAGATGCGTAGCGATCTTTCCCCTCTATTGGTTTTAGGCGAAGTGTGACTTGACTAACAGGTCGAATTACAGAGCGGCCTTCTTTAAGCTTCGCTGCTATCGGGGTAACGTGCTCTTTCGTATCTTTTTTGACTTGGCCAAGCATATGTATTCACTCTTTAGGTTAATAAATTAACTGGTGTCGCTGCCAACATTCAGATGGACTCGTAGTCCCCAGGCGGGACTGCTGAGAAGGTTTGTTCAGTCTAGAAGAAGCCCAACAGGAGCGCCTCCTCTAATTTGGTGAGTTGGGATCAAGTAATCTGTTGTCTCATCTTGAGAAATCTTCTCGACACTTTGTTTCACCCAAGGGTTTCTACCCGGATACCCCCCAAAGCCCAGCCGTAGCATGAGTCCCGCAAGGCCTTCGGGTAGTAGCTGACTTGGGGGCCTGCCCGATCCTGTGATGACAGACAGAGATTCAACAAAGGGGACCCCGATGACAACAAAACTCAACGTGAACGGCCGCGCCGTTTCCGTCAATGCCGAGCCCGACACACCCCTGTTGTGGGTGATACGCGATGAACTGGGCATGACCGGCACCAAGTTCGGCTGCGGCGCCGCCTTGTGCGGCGCCTGCACCGTGCACCTCAATGGCAAGCCGGTGCGCTCCTGCCAGACGCCGCTGTCGGCGGCGGCGGGGCAGAAGGTGGCGACGATTGAAAGCTTATCCCGCAACAACACGCACCCGCTGCAGGTGGCGTGGATCAAGCATGACGTGCCGCAGTGCGGCTACTGCCAGTCGGGCCAGCTGATGAGCGCGGCGGCGCTGCTCCAAGGCAACAAAAATCCCAGCGACGCCGACATCGACGCCGCGATGAGCGGCAACATCTGCCGCTGCGGCACCTACCCGCGCATCAAGGCGGCGATCAAGGATGCCGCTTCCACCCTGCGTAAAGCCTGAGGAGAACCATCATGACCATCACCTCACTGATTTCTCCGAACCGCCGCACCTTCCTCAAGACCTCGTCGGCCCTGACGGTTGCGGGGGGCGGGCTGATGCTGGGCGTCACGCTGGGCGTACCGTCGGCGCAGGCCGCCGGCACGCTTTACACGCCCAACGCCTGGGTGCACATTGCCGACGACAACACCATCACCTTGTTGTCGGCCCGCTCCGAGATGGGGCAGGGCGTGTACACCTCCATGCCCATGCTGATCGCCGAAGAGCTCAACGTCGACATCCGCAAGGTCAAGGTCGCGATCGCGCCGCCGGGCAAGGTCTACACCAACGCCTTGCTGGGCGCGCAGATCACGGGCGGCTCGACCTCGGTGCGCGACGGCTGGGAGAAGCTGCGCATTGCCGGCGCGCAGGTGCGCATGATGCTGGTGTCGGCGGCGGCGGCCAAGTGGAATGTGGATGCGTCGACGCTCAAGGCCGAAAACGGCATGGTCACAGGCCCGAAGGGCAAGAAGGCGACTTACGGCTCCCTGGCCGAGGCGGCATCGAAGCTGCCGGTGCCCGAGAAAGTGGCGCTCAAAGACCCGAAAGATTTCACCGTCATCGGCAAGCCCACCAAGCGGCTGGATACGCCGATGAAAGTCAACGGCACGGCCGAATTTGGCATTGACGTGAAGCTGCCGGGTATGGTCTACGCGAGCTTGCAGCAATGCCCGGTGATTGGCGGCAAGGTCACCAGTTTTGACGCGACCAAGGCCAAAGCCATGCCGGGCGTGATCGACGTGGTGCAGATTCCCGACGGCGTGGCGGTGGTGGCTGACAGCTACTGGCATGCCTTCAAGGCGCGCCAGGCCCTCACGGTGCAGTGGGACGAAGGCCCGGTCGCGGCCATCAGCAATGCCAGCATGCTGGACGGCATACGCAAGGCGGCCGATAGCGGCAAGGTGATTCCCATCGTGCCGGCCAAGGGCGACGCGGCGGGCGCGATGAAGGGCGCGGCCAAGACGCTGAAGGCCGAGTACGTGTCGCCGCTGCTGGCGCACGCCACGCTGGAGCCCATGAACTTCACGGCCGACTACAAGAACGGCAAGATCCTGCTGATAGGCCCGACGCAGTTCCAGCAGGGCGCGGAAGGCAGTGTGGCGGCGGCGCTGGGCATCAAGCCGGAAGACATCACACTGAAGACCACCTTCCTGGGCGGCGGCTTCGGCCGCCGGCTGGAGCTGGACTTCATCGTGCAGGCGGCGCAGATCTCCAAGGCGGTGGGCAAGCCCGTCAAGCTGCTCTGGAGCCGCGAGGACGACACCACGCATGACTTCTACCGGCCCATGGCCGTCAACCAGCTCTCCGCCGGCCTGGGGGCCGACGGCAAGCCGGTGGCGCTTAACTTCAAGGTGACCTCGCAGTCCATCACGCAGCGCGCCTTCGGCCTGCCCAAGGACACGCTGGACCCTTTCATGGCCGAAGCCGGCGTGATGCCTTACGACATTCCCAATACGCAGTACGACCTGGTGATCCACGACACCGGGCTGCGTGCGGGCTACTGGCGCTCGGTGAGCCATGCGCTCAATGCTTTCGCCAACGAAAGTTTTGTCGATGAAATGGCGTTGGCCGCGGGCAAGGACCCGTATGCCTACCGCATGTCGCTGCTGGACAAGCAGCCGCGCTTTGCCAATGTGCTGAAGATGGCAGCCGAGAAATCCGGCTGGGGCACGCCGGCGCCGGCCGGCCGCAGCCGCGGCATCGCGCTGATGGAGGGCTATGACACCTATATGGCCCAGGTGGCCGAGGTGTCGGTGAAGGACAACCAGGTCACGGTGCACAAGATGACGGTGGTGGCCGACCTGGGCCGCATGGTGAATCCCGACACGGTGCAGGCGCAGATCCAGTCCAGTCTCATTTTTGGCCTCTCGGCCGCGCTGAACAACCAGATCACGCTGGACAAGGGCCGGGTACAGCAGACCAATTTCGGCGACTACCCGGTGCTGCGCATGCATGAGTCGCCGGTGATGGACATCACCCTGGTGCCCAGCACCGAAAAACCCGGCGGCATCGGCGAGCCGGCGACGGCGCTGGTGGCGCCGGCGGTGGCCAACGCCGTGTTCGCGGCCACCGGCAAGCGGGTGCGTACGCTGCCGCTCAATGACAACCTGGCCAAAGCCTGACGAGATATGGGGTTGGCGCCGGGATCGAGGCAGAGATGAGCATGGACTGCTAGCATCCGGCGCATGGACAACATTGACCTCGAAGTTCTGAAAACCTGCTCGCAGTGGCTGGCCGCGGGCCTGCGCTGCGAACTGGTCACCGTGCTCAAGACCTGGGGCTCCAGCCCGCGGCCCGAAGGCTCCATGCTGGCGATCTGCGAGGACGGCCGGGTGGTGGGATCGGTCTCGGGCGGCTGCATTGAAGACGACATGATTGACCGGGCCCGGCGTGAGGGCCTGGACCGTGCGCGGCCGGCCATCGTCACCTACGGCGTGTCGGCCGACGAGGCGCGCCGCTTCGGCCTGCCCTGTGGCGGAACCATCGAACTGGCGATTGAGCCGCTGTCGACGGACAGCCGCATCGAGGAATTGCTGCGGCGCCTGCAGGCCGGCGAGCTGGTGGCGCGCCGTCTGGACCTGCATACCGGCGCGGTGACGCTCAGTACGGCCCAGCCCACACAGTCCATGCAGGTGTCGGAAGCCGCGCTGGTGACCTTGCACGGCCCGCGCTGGCGCCTGCTGGTCATTGGCGCGGGGCAGCTGTCGCGCTTTGTGGCGCAGATCGCGCAGGGCATGGACTACGCCGTGACGGTGTGCGACCCGCGCGAAGAGTACCGCGACAGCTGGCAGGTCGAGGGCGTGGAACTGGCCACCGGCATGCCCGACGACGTGGTGCAAGCCATGAAGCTGGACGCGCGCTGCGCCGTGATCGCCCTCACGCACGACCCCAAGCTGGACGACCTGGCGTTGATGGAGGCGCTGCGTTCGCCGGCGTTTTACGTGGGCGCGATCGGCTCGCGGCTGAACAACCAGCGCCGCCGCGAACGGCTGGCCGAACACTTCGATATGACGGAAGAAGAACTGGGCAAGCTGCACGGCCCCATAGGCCTTTATATCGGCAGCAAGACACCGCCCGAGATCGCGATTTCCATCCTGGCCGAGCTCACGGCGGTGAAGAACCAGGTGGCCTTGCCGCGCGCCGTGGGCATCGCCGAAGCCAAGGCGCAGGCCGGCCTTGCGCCCACGGGCGAGGTGTGTGAATTGCCCGTGCCGGCTGGCAAGCCTGCCGTTTAGATAGAAGCTACATCGAAGGCGGCCGGCGGCAAGCCTGCGCGTGAGCGCTCGGCCATGACCGTCCAGGCCGCTTCCCAATCCTTCACGCGTGCCGCCAGGTCGAACAGTGGTGCGCCGGCGGCAGCCGCTTCGACGTGTTCCCGCAAGGTTTGCAACGCACCGGGGTCGCGCCCCAGGCGCACCGCTTCGGCCCGATAGGCTTCGGGGCTGTCCAGGACACATTGCGCAAGGCCGGCGGCATGGAGGATGCTGCCGCCCAGGCGTGATGCAGGGCGGTTGCCGGCACAGGTGATCGCCGGTACGCCGAGGTGCAAGGCGTCTTCCAGGCCCTGCGCGGCATTGAGCCGCAAGGTGTCCAGAAACAGGTCGGCATGCCGCATGGCGGCCAGTGCCTCGCCTCTATCCATGGGCGTCGAAAAAAGCAACCGGGCCGGCCCCACACCGGCCGCCTGAGCTTCCCGCGCCAGGTTGATCGCCGCCGCGCCGCAGCGGGGAAGCCACAGCACGGCATCGGGCAGGCCGCGCAGGATTTTCATCCACACGGAAAAACTGTGCGGATCGATGCCTGCCGGCGCGAGGAATGAAGCCAGCACCAGCGCGTCGGTGGGCAGCCCCGCGTCTTCGCGCGAGAGGGTGCGCCCGGGCGCCTGCCTGCCGGCGCTTGCCAGCCAGCAGCCATGCGGCAGGCGGACGATGGCACCGTCCTGTGAAAGCCCGGCGGCGTCTGGATGGGCGAAGCGATCCGACAGGCTGTAGTCCCAATGCCCGGGCACATGGCGCTGGTAGAGGCCGGCTTGGCGCAATTGCACCGGCGCCACCCGCATGGCCGCGATGTCTTGCCGGCTCCAGGGCGAATCCGAAGCCATTTCGATATAGATATCCAGTTGGTCCAGCCGCATGCGTCCGGCGGCTTCCGCCGCCGCCATATGACCGATTTCGCTGACGCTTGCCGCGTGAGGCCGCAGCGAGTCGGCCGGCAGGGTACCGGGCCGCAGCGTGAAGGCGTAGACATGGATGGCAAAGCGCGAGGCGTCATGTCGCGCCAGCTGCTGGGTGAGCGCCAGCAGCKGGCGCGAATCATGAAGGCTTTGCACGGCCAAGCCCACGCGGATGCGGTCGTCTTGCCCGGCGACGGGTTTTCGCCGCCTTGTAAAAGCCGGCAACGATGCCTTGAGCCGGGCGTCGAGCACGGGGATGGATTCGCTGTGCATCTGCGCCAGCTCGTCGTCCCGCAAATCCAGCAGCAGGCCGTAAAACGGCGCGTCACCCCAGTAGCGGCCGAGGCCGGTGGCGGCATTTTTTTCAAGGGTGGCACGCAGCAGGGTGGTGAGCTGGTCGTTGTTTCGCCAGTCGCCTGCCGACAGGCCGCGGAATGCCTGGTCAAGATGGATCTGCAACGCGTCGGGCGGCTGAAGCATGAGCTTGTGCGCGTGGCTGATGGTGCGGTCGTACAGCTTGTCCGGGATATCGAGTTTCGACAGGAATTTTTCAAAAAGCAGGCGCGCTTCGCCGTCGAGGCCGGCCAGGGCCAGGTCCGCTTTTTTAAGCTCGCCATGGAAGGCGAGAAGGACGATGTGGCGTATTCGCAGTTCGCTGTCGAGAGGGAATTGGGCCAGGGCGGCGGTCACCACGTCGAGGGCCTCGGCATAGCGCCGCGCGCCTGAAAGATACTCGGCAAGATTGGCATGGTAGGGCGCATGGCCGGGTTGCAGCTCCGCGCACTTTTGCGCCAGGCCGATCGCGATGTCCCAGCGCGATGACCCCGCGGCCAGGATGCCGACGTTGTTCAGTGAGCGCGGGTGCGCCGGGTCAAGCTGCAGGGCCCTGGCATAAGCGGCATCGGTCCTGGCCAGGTCGCCGCAGGCTTCGGCCGTGATCGCGAGGTTGGCCGCGCCGTCGGCATCCTGCATCAGCCGGGCCTCCACCGACAGCAGTGTCCTGTAGGCAGCCGTGGGCCGGTCGAGCAGGCTCAGCAAGGTCGCGCAGGCCGACGCGGCATTCACGTCCTGCGGGCTCAGCGCCAGGGCCTGCTCAAAAGCGAAGAGCGCCTGTTCAAGCTGGCCGGCCGCATGCAGTTGTGCGCCGCGCAACATCCAGTCGCCATGGCCTGTGGCGGCCGCAGGCAGCGGGGGCTGTTCGGGCGCGGCTGGTCGGCTATCTTGCATGTCGGGATTATGTGGCACCGGCCTGTGCCGGCCCCGGGGATAATCCGGGTCAATGACTGATCCGTCCGCCAGCGCCCCAGCCGCGCCCCTGCATTTGCTGGGACGCTTCGGTGAGCTATATACCGGCGCGGAACGGGAACTGCTGGACCTCGGGCGGCTTCTGGCCGGCAGGCGCCCGGTCAAGCTGTGGTCCGACGTGCCGGTGCACCCGGCTTATGCCCGCGAGGGCATTACCGCGGTTCAGCCTTTCGCGCAGCAGTTTCCCAAAGACGGCACGCTGCTGATCGGCGGCGTGCATCTGCAGCCGGGGATCTGGCTCAAGTACACGCGCTTCAAGCGCATTGTTCTTTTCCACAATCTTTCCAACCAGGGGCAGCTTTTCGCCATCGTCGAGGGTGTGCGCGAATCAACCGGGCTCGATCCCGAGATCGTTTTCGTGTCGGATTTTGTGCGGCGCAGCGCCGCGCTGCCGGGCCGTGTGATACCGAGCATGCTGGACCTGGAGCCCTTCTTGCGGGTGGCTGAAAAACGATTCGAGGCAACGCGGAAGCCGGGGCCCTTTACGGTCGGGCGTGCCAGCCGTGACCTGCTCGAGAAGCACAGCCCGGACGACCTGAGCCTCTACCGGATGCTTGCCAGCAGGGGCATCCGGGTGCGCATCATGGGCGGCACCTGCCTGGCGCCGGGGCTGGGCGGGGTGGCGGGCATTGAACTGCTGGCGGCCGGAACGCAAAGCATGCCGGAGTTTTACGGCTCACTCGATGCTGTTTTCTACCGGACGGGGGCCTTGTTCATCGAGGCTTATGGCCGCGTGGTGCTGGAGGCGATGGGGGCGGGCTTGCCGGTGGTGGCGCACGAGACAGGCGGCTACGCGGAGATGATGGTGCATGGCACATCGGGCTTTCTCGTGAAGTCCCAGGAGCAAGCCTACGATAGCCTGATCGCGCTCAGCGAATCGCCTGAACTCTGTCGCCGTGTCGGTGAGGCCGCGATGCATCAGGCGATTGCCACCCATGGCCCCGAAGCTATAGCGCGCGACCTGGAATTCTATTTGCGCTGAGGCGCCGGGCTCACGGTGCCTGGAAGGCCGCAGCACCGGAGAAAATCGTTGAACCCGGCCCGGTGTAGACCAGGCCTGCCCGGTTGGCGTTGACACCCGTGAAGAATCCGTTGACATAGATGCCTGTACCGGAGCTGTAGATGAATTGCGCGCCGGAAATCGCGATGACGCTTCCCACGCTGATGTTGCCCAGGGTGGTGTTGATGGTCACGCCAAGCTTGCTGTTGGTGAAATCGACCGCCATCGAGGCGGAGGTGAGCGTTCCCATGGCGGTCGCCGGCCCGCTGGGGCTGGTATAGCCGGTGACCGGCGTAGCGCCGATCAGGGTGTAGGTGGCGATGCCGGTGGTGGTGGGCATGACCGCCGTGGGCTGGCCGATGATGTAGTGGAGATCCGCTAGGTTCGTCCCGCTGTTTTTCGTGGCTGTCGTCCAGGTACCCCATCCGATGAAGTCGCCGGCCGCGATGGTGCCGGCCGAACCGAAGCTATTGGCCACGGTCGGCTTGAAAACGTTGCTTCCGCTGGTGAAGTCCGTGACTTTCCCGAGATCCAGGGTCGCGGAGGTCGCCACCACGGGGCCAACCTGGGGCCCGGGCCCGGAGACCAGGGGGACGTAATAGCTCGCCGCCACCTTGAGGTTGGTGAAGGTGCCGGTGTTGACTGGCGGGGTGGGGACGGGTGTGGGCTTGTTGATGATGCCGCCCGGGCCTGCGGGGTCGGGGTTGTTGCCTATAACTACAGGATCCTGCGTCGGGGGAGGGGTTGGCACCGGTGCCCGCACATTGGTGCGCACGGGCGCATCGGTGTTGTTGATGACCCGCACCGATTCGCCGGCCGTCAGGCCCACGCAGCCACCGGCATTGCAGACCTCGATGGCGTCCAGCTCTGTCGTCACGCCCAGCGAGCCGTCGGGGTTGTAGCCGACATTGAAGCCGGAACCGCGTATGCCGATGGTGGCGGTGGTGGTGGTGACCTTGTAGTTTTCGCGGTTGCGCTTGCCGATCAGGCCGGTGATGGCCCGCATGCTGCCGCTCAGCAGGTCGACCAGGAAACGGTCTTCCTTGGGATCGGCTTTGTCGACATAGTTGGCGACCTTGAACTCGGTGTTGGGCTGCAGAGACACCAGCCCGCCGTCGGTGAAACGCACCTGTGCGCGGCCGCTGGCGCCGGTCAGGATGGCCTGGCCGCTTTCGATGTCCTTGCCCTTGGTGAGCGGTGCGGTGCCGCCGTCGGCTCGGCGGACGCTGACATCGCCCACGATGAACTGGGCCACGCCGGCTGAGGGCGCGGCCGAGGCTTGCAGCGGGTAAATGGCGGCTAACGCCATGGCCAGGACGGTGTGTTGGAGCTTGAAGTTTGAGGTCATGGCGGTTTCTCCGGGGATTTTTTAGGCTTCGCGCTGGGCTGGCTTGCTGAACTAAGGGCGGCTCTGCTCACAGGGGCGGTCGAAGGACCAGGGTGCTTTGCTGGAAAACGGCCGCACCGGAAACCTGTCCCGCGTTGGCGCCTGCACCGGTAGCGGAGGGCGTGCTGTAGACCAGCGCGGCACGGCTGGCATTGTTCCCGGTGAAAAAACCGGTGACATTCGCGCCCGAGTTGTTGGTGATTTTGGCGTTGTTGATGTCCAGCTCGCTGCTGACGCCATAGTCGTTGCCGCCGAAGCGCGTGGTGAGGTTGAGGCTGCCATAGCCCTGGCCCGCACCGTAGGCGCCGAAGTTGGCGACCAGCGAACCCCCGACAAGCTGGCCTGCACCGAGCAGGCTTGAAAAGGCGGTGCCGCCGGCAAACTGGTAGGTGCCCTGCATGTTGTCGGCCGGCAACTGGGCCAGCGGCGTCGGCCGGCCCATCACGAAGTGAACCGATTCAATCGCGGTGGTCGAGCCCGCCACGATTTTTTGCCCTGTCACCCAGCTGCCCCAGCCGACGAAGTCGGCATCGGTTGGTATGCCCAGCGCACCCTTTTCCATCGTGGTGAGGCCGGGCGTGCTGCGGAACTGGGTCCGGACGTTGCGGCTGTCGACGCTGTCGAAGTCGATCGGTTTCCCGCTGAGGAAGCTGGTCAGCACGGCCGTGCCGGCTTCGGGGTAGTAGCTTTCGACCGCCGAGTTGGAGGTCGAGGGATTGGTGAACGCAACCGCCGCGGCCAGGTCGGTGAACACCTGTTTGACGGGCGCCGGCGCCGCGGCGGGCGGAGGAACAATGGCGGGTTTGCCGTCGGAGGTGGTCTGGTTGCCGGCCACGGCCACTTCCTGGGTAGGCGGTGGCGTGGGCACATTGGCCCGCACATTGGTGCGGACAGGCGCCTCGGAGCTGTTGATGACGCGCACCGATTCGCCGGCCGTCAGGCCCACGCAGCCGCCGGCATTGCAGACCTCGATGGCATCCAGCTCGGTCGTGATGCCCAGCGAGCCGTCGGAGTTGTAGCCCACGCTGAAGCCGGAGCCGCGTATGCCGATGGTGGCCGTGGTGGTGGTGACCTTGTAGTTTTCTCGGTTGCGTTTGCCGATCAGGCCGGTGATGGCCCGCATGCTGCCGCGCAGCAGGTCGACCAGGAAGCGGTCCTGCTTGGGGTCGGCCTCGTCGACGTAATTGGCGATCTTGAAGTCGGTGTTGGGCTGCAGGGACACCAGGCCGCCGTCGGAAAAGCGGACCTGGGCCCGGCCGGCGTTGCCCGTCAGGATGGATTCACCGCTTTCAAGCGGTTTGCCCTTGGCCAGGGCCTCGGTTTTTCCGTTCGCTCGCTGCACATTGACGTCGCCGGCGATGAACTGGGCTACCCCGGCCGACCCGGCGGCCATGGCCTGGACAGGAAACGCCGAGGCGATCACCATCGAGAGGGCGGCTCGCTTGAGCGGGAATTTCCGTGTTGTTTTCATGGGGGCGTTATTGGCCGGCAAGCCGGTCAGAAGTCGCGGCGCACCGTGACCGAGAACAGGCTGCGGTTGTAGTCGGAAATCACGACGTTGGACTTCACCGAGGTCAGGGCCAGCTGGGGCGTGACGCGCCACAGTTTGGCGGGCACCCAGTTCAGACCCAGGTTCAGGTTCCACTGCTTGTCATGGCGGGTGACGAGGAAGAGCGGGTCGGTGCCGCCGTATTTGCGGTCTTCATAGGCGAGGCTGCCGAACAGCGCCAACGCATCCGAGAGGGTTTTCTGGATGCCGGTGCGAACGCCGACAAGGTCATGGCCCAGGTGCGGGACGCCCGAAGCGCGCTCTTTTTCCTTGCCGACGTAAGCGCCGCCGAAGACGACGATGTTGCTGTCGCGGAAGGCATGGGCATACGAGGTCCCGATCACCGTGCGCGTGGCGTCGCGCAGCGACTGGCCGGGGTAGCTCAGGTCGCCCCACTGGATGTAGCTGCTCCACTGGCGGAAACCGTCGATGCGGTAGGTCCATTCGCCGACGAGGCCTTGCTGGTCACGGGCTCGCGAGCCGGCGACGGTGTAGGTCCCGGCCTGGACGACGCCCGAGAATTCGTGCTTGTCGTAGCGGTAGCTGGCGCCGAAATTGAGGTCCACCTGGCCGGTGTTGAAGTCGTTGTACTTGGCGTTGACGCGCGCATTGCCATAGATGTTGCCGATCAGCGACCAGCGCGGGTCGACCACGTAGCGGGCCGACAGGCCGCCGCCCAGGCTGGCGAAGGCATCCTTGGTTTCGACGCCGGCGCTGTTGAGCGTGAAAATCAGGCCGCCGAACGCGGGCACGGCCACATTGGGATTGCCGGGGCCGCTGTTGATGTTGGTGTCGTAGCCGATGCTGGCTTCGATGAAGGGCTTGACCGATGAGCGGGCGGCTTCTTCCGTCCGGTCTATGGCCTGCAGGAACTGGTCGATGGTGGCGGCGGCTTCGGCCGGGATGTTGTCCTGCTTGGTCTCCAGCAGCACCTGCCGGGAGGCCTTGGTGTCGCCGACGGAGAACAGCGCGCGGCCGAGTTCGGCGCGTGCCCTTGAATTGGCGGGCTGCACCGCCAGCACCCGCTCCAGGGCGAATACCGCGCGGGTGTATTGGCCGGTTTCGTTGGCTGCGATGCCCAGCACCGTGTCGAAGTCCGGATCACCGGCGCGCGCGGCCTCTTGCGGCTCCAGCAGGTCGAAGGCTTTCTGTGCCTGGCTCTGGTCCAGCAGGGTGCGTGCATTGGTGACCAGTGCGTCGACTTCCGCATGTGCCAGGCCGCTTAGGAGGCATGCAAACAGGAAGAGGATGCCGCCCGAGAGAAATCTGTGTTTTGAATACATAAGTATTATTTTATAAAGTTCCCAGGTAACAACCCGTAAGTAACAAAAGTTTTATATCACGGAGGCATGACTTTCAGGGTTTTATTACACCTGCTACAGAGGGGCGGAGTGCATTGCGGCAACACCTTTTGGGACCTTTGGCACCGGCTTGGTGATATTCACCAGTTTCAGGAGGCTACCAAGGGTAATCACGGAGGAAAGCTCCCTTGTTTGGATGAATAATATTAGCCATCGCTTATATTAAGAAGAAGTCACTATGGACGAGATGATCCAGGCCAGTGCCCAGGTTGAACGGGGCCGGGTGTTTGAACTGGCGGCCGAGCTGTTCGGTGTACTCGCGACGCCGATGCGCCTGCGCGTGCTGAGCGCCCTGTGCGAGCGTGAAAAATCCGTCAACGAGCTGCTGGCCGAGATCGACACCACGCAGCCCAACCTTTCGCAGCACCTGGCCGTGCTGTACCGCACCGGCGTGCTGGCCAAGCGCAAGGAAGGCACCCAGGTGATTTACCGCGTGCAAAGCGAAAAAGCCGTGGCGCTGTGCCGCAGCGTCTGCACCCAGATCGCCATCGAACTGGACGAGCCGGGCGCGCTGCCCCCGGCGCAAAGCCTGTCGCCGCGCTCCGGCACGCAGGACGCCTTAACCGAAAGACGCCAGCCATGATGTTGAACCGATTCCTTCAGCGCGCGCCTGAGAACTTTCTTTCTCGCGAGCAGATACACGAGGTGCGGGCCGGGCGCCGCGGCTTTCTGGCCGGCGCTTTCGCCGCCGCAGCCGGCACGTTGGCCGCGGGCCGGGCCGCCGCGCAAGGCGCCGCGGCTGTCGAAGGCGAGCCCGAAATCCTGAACCTTCCGCCGCATAGCAAGGGCCTGGGCCAGCCGGTGGCGGCGCGCCCTTACGGCCTGCCGAGCGAATTCGAGAAAAACCTGCAACGCCGCGAAAGCCCGGGCCTGACGCGTGTCAGCCAGGCCAGCGTGAGTTTTTGCCCCCTGCAGGGCTTGTTCGGCATCATTACGCCCAGCGGCCTGCACTTTGAGCGCCACCACCAGGGCTGGTGGGACATCGATCCCTCCAAACACCGGCTGATGCTCAACGGCTCGGACGAGGCCATGCTCAAGCGTCCCATGGTTTTCAACATGGACGAATTGATGCGGCTGCCCAGCGTGAGCCGCATGCACTTCATCGAATGCGGCGCCAATACGGGCATGGAGTGGGGCAATGCCGCGGTGCCGACGGTGCAGTACACCCACGGCATGCTCAGCTGCAGCGAATTCACCGGCGTGCCGCTGCGCACCTTGCTGGAACTTTGCGGCGCCGACCTCAAGCGCGCCAGGTTCATCCTGGCCGAAGGTGCTGACGGCTCGGGCATGACGCGCACCATTCCCATGGACCTGGTGATGAGCGGCGAGGTGCTGGTCGCCTATGGGCAGAACGGTGAAATGCTGCGGCCCGAAAACGGCTATCCGCTGCGGCTCATCGTGCCCGGCGTGCAGGGCGTGAGTTGGATCAAATACCTGCGCCGCATCGAGGTGGGCGACATGCCTTACGGCGCCAAGGACGAAACCATTCACTATGTCGACCTGCAGCCCAGCGGCCTGCACCGGCAGTACACCAGCATCCAGGAAGTCAAAAGTGTGGTCACCTCGCCCAGCGGCGGGCAGGTGCTGCTGCAAAAGGGCTTTCACAACCTCACGGGCCTGGCCTGGAGCGGGCGCGGCAAGATACGCCGGGTCGACGTCTCGGTGGACGGCGGGCGCAACTGGACGCAGGCACGGCTCGAAGGGCCGGTACTGGCCAAGTGCCTCACGCGCTTTAACGCCGACTTCGTCTGGGACGGCAAGCCGGCGATTTTCCAGAGCCGCGCGGTGGACGAAACCGGGCAGGTCCAGCCGACCTACAGCGAGCTGCGCAAGGTGCGCGCCTCGCGCAGCATTTATCACAACAACGCCATCCAGTCCTGGGCGCTGGCAGAAAACGGCGAGGTGAAAAATGTCCAGGTTTAAGCACGCCCCATTCACGCTGCTGCTGGTGCTTGCCGGCCTGGCCTCAGGTTTTGCGCAGGCGCAGCCGGCCACGCGGCAGGCGGCGCTGGCCGGCGTCGGCAGAACCGCCACGCCTGCCGAGGTCAAGGCCTGGGACATCGACGTGCGGCCCGATTTCAAGGGCCTGCCCAAGGGGCAGGGCACGGTGCGGCAGGGCGAAGTGCTGTGGGAGGCGCAGTGCGCTTCCTGTCACGGTAGTTTTGCCGAGTCGTCCGAGGTGTTCACGCCGATTGCCGGCGGCACCACGGCGCAGGACATCAAGAGCGGCCGGGTTGACGGCCTGATGCCGGGCGCCAACCAGCCCAACCGCACCACGCTGATGAAGGTGTCCACGCTGTCGACGCTGTGGGATTACATCAACCGCGCCATGCCCTGGACCGCACCCAAGACGCTGACGCCCGACGAGGTCTATGCCGCGACGGCCTACATCCTGTTCCTGGGCAATGTGCTGCCGGAAGACTTCACGCTGTCGGACGCCAACATCCGCGAGGTGCAGGCCCGCCTGCCCAACCGCAACGGCATGACCACGGCGCACGCGATGTGGCCCGGCAAGGAGCTGGGCGGCACGGCAAAGCCTGACGTGCAAGGGTCCAGCTGCATGGCGAACTGCAAGGCCGAGGTGGTGGTCAAAAGCTTTTTGCCGGACTATGCGCGCAACGCCCATGGCAACCTGGCCGATCAATCTCGCCTGGTGGGCCAAAGCCGCGGTGTGGATACGACACGGCCGGCTTTGGCCGCCGAGGCAAAATCCGGCGTGGTCATGGCCCAGGCGGAACGCGCGCCTGTCGCGACGGCCCCTGTGGCCGCCGTGGTGAAGACGGCCGCTTCCGGCTCGGCGTCCGTGATGCCTCTTTTGCAGAAAAATGCCTGCTTGGCCTGTCACGGGATGGACAACAAACTGGTGGGTCCTTCGTTCAAGGATATAGCCAACAAATATAAGGACCGCGCCGATGCGGTGAATTACCTCTCGGGCAAAATCAAGGCCGGTGGGCAGGGCGCCTGGGGTGCGATCCCGATGCCGCCGCAGGCTTTGAGCGCGGCGGAGTCGGCCCAGATTTCCCAATGGCTGGTGCAGGGCGCGGCGAAGTAGGGCCTGCGGACTGGCAGTGCTTTTTTGAAGGATGCTGGGAGAAATACCCTCCCGGAGTTTTGCGGTTTTGTGTCCAATCGGACCAAGTTTTTAAAGACATTCAAGTTATATACAGAGGAGTTCAACCATGGAACGTCGTGATTTTTTAGCCAGCAGTTCCGGCGCCACGGCGCTGGCGCTGGCGGCTGCTTCGGGCCTGAACCCGGCCTATGCGCAAAACGCCCCGGGCTGGAACAAAGCCGCTTTTGAAAGCAAGTCCCTGGCCGACGTGGCCAAGGCCATGGGTGCCACCAGTGCACCGGTCGAAAGCAAGGACCTGCTGCTGCAGGCGCCCGAAATCGCCGAAAACGGCAGCGTGGTGCGCGTCGGCGCGCAGAGCAACATCGCCAACACGACGCAGATCGCCCTCGTCGTCGAAAAGAACCCCAGCGCGCTGGCCGCCATGTTCGACATCCCGGCCGGCACCGACGCAAATGTCTCGACCAACATCAAGATGGGCCAGTCCTCCAATGTCTATGCCCTGGCCAAGGCCGGTGACAAATATTTTTATGCCGTGAAAGAAGTCAAAGTGACTCTGGGCGGCTGCGGCGGCTGAGCCTCGCAACACCCAAACGACTGAAAGGAACAAGATATGTCAGATCCAATGCGAATCCGGGCCCAGGCCCAAGGCGATAAAACCACGGTGCGTGTGCTCGTGAGCCATGAAATGGAAAGCGGCCAGCGCAAGGACGCCGCCGGCACGACCGTGCCGGCCTGGTTCATCCAGAACATCAACGCCACCTGGAACGGCAAGACCGTGATGAGCGCCCAGTGGGGCACGGCCGTGTCCAAAAACCCTTTTGTGCAGTTCAGCTTCAAGGGCGGCAAGGCCGGCGACAAGATCGCGGTCAGCTGGACCGACAATCACGGCGACAAACGGACCGACGAGGCCGTCATCTCCTGAGTTCGCCGGTTTTCGCGCCGCGGCCCCGGCCGCCCACAACGATATTTGAGGAGAGACCACGATGAAATCAAGCCTGTTCGGGCTGGCGGCCCTGGCCGCGATAGCCACCTTGCCGCKGCCGGCAGCGGCGCAGAAAAGCACGGCCGAAGGCATTGCCGAATACCGCGCCATGCTGGCCGACGGCAACCCCGCCGAGCTGTATGAAGCCAAGGGCGAGACCCTCTGGAAACAGGCGCGCGGCCCGAAAAACGCCTCGCTGGAAAAATGCGACCTGGGCAAGGGCCCGGGCGTGGTCAAGGGCGCTTTTGTCGAGCTGCCGCGTTTCTTTGCCGATACCCAACGCGTGCAGGACCTGGAGTCGCGCCTGCTGACCTGCATGGAGCAGTTGCAGGGCTTCAGCGCCGCCGACATCGCCAAGACCCCCTTCGGCGCCGGCGAGCAGAAATCGATTGAATCGCTGGTGGCTTATCTCTCGGCCGAGTCGCGCGACATGGCGTTTAACGTGCCGCAGTCGCATGCCAAGGAAAAGCTGATGTACGAAGTGGGCAAGAAGGTGTTTTACCTTCGCGGCGGCCCTTACGATTTTTCCTGCGCGTCCTGCCACGGCGAGGACAACAAGCGCGTGCGCCTGCAGGACCTGCCCAACCTGACAAAGCAGCCCGGCGCCGGCAACGGCTTCGGCGCCTGGCCGGCCTACCGCGTCTCCAGCGGCGACCTGTGGAGTATGCAGCGCCGCCTGAACGACTGCTACCGGCAGCAGCGCTTCCCGTTTCCGGGTTATGCCTCCGACGCCACCATCGCCTTGGGCGTGTACATGGGTGTCAACAGCAAGGGCGGCGTGTCGATCGCGCCCGCCCTGAAACGTTAATCCCTCAAGTCCGGTACTGGGAAAAATCCACATGAACAAGTCATACACACAAGCAGCGCTGTCCGCGGCAGGCCTGGTTTTCGCCGCCTTTTTCCTGGCCAGCTGCGCCACCGCACCCACGGCCCAGCAGGTCGATGAAGCCACGCAGCAGGTGCTCAAGAGTTCCTTCCGCGAACAGGGCATCGCGAAGATGGACCGGCTGACGCTGGACGCCTCCAACCAGGCTTGCTCGGAAGCGGCCGGCAAGCCGCTGGACGAAAAACTCGCCAAATCGATTGAAGAGGCCAACCTGCAGACCGTGAAACTGCCTTCGGACGGCAAGTACCTCGGCAACTGGAGCGAAGGCGAAAAAATCGCGCAGAACGGCCGCGGCCTGACCTGGAGCGACAAGCCCGGCGAAGCCAACGGCGGCAGCTGCTACAACTGCCACCAGATCAGCAAAGCCGAGCTGTCCTTCGGCTCGATAGGCCCCAGCCTCTACAACTACGGCAAGTTGCGCGGCGTGAGCAATCCCGCTTCGCCCGAGAGCAAGCCCATCGTCGACTACACCTGGGGCAAGCTGTGGAACGCCAAGGCCTACAACGCTTGTTCCGACATGCCCAGGTTCGGCCACGCGTCCATCCTGAATGAGCAGCAGATCCGCGACGTGATGGCGCTGCTGCTCGACCCGAACTCGCCCGTCAACAAGTAACCCGCCGCGCTCCGGCGCCCGGATCGATTGCAACCTGAAAACATGCCTGGCGCGCCGGGCAGGATGTCCAACGCCATGAATCTCTCCCGCCGCGAGTTCGCAAGTGTCATGGCCGCCGCCCTGGCCGCCGGTTTTCCCCTGCAGCGTGAGGCCGGTGCGGCCCAGGCCGCCGGCCTGTACGAGCTGCCGCGCAGCGGCAATGTGCACCTGCTGCACATGACCGACTGCCATGCCCAGCTGCTGCCGACTTATTTCCGCGAGCCTTCCGTCAACCTGGGCGTGGGCGCCATGCGCGGGCAGGCGCCGCACCTGGTCGGTGAACACCTGCTCAAGGCGGCCAGCCTGAAGTCGGGCACGCCCGAAGCCCATGCGCTGACTTTCCTCGACTTCGAGCGGGCGGCCCGCCAGTACGGCAAGGTGGGCGGCTTCGCCCATCTCGCCACGCTGGTGAAGCAGCTCAAGGGCGGCCGCCCCGGCGCCTTGCTGCTGGACGGCGGCGACACCTGGCAGGGCAGCGCCACGGCGCTCTGGACGCAAGGCCAGGACATGGTCGATGCGGCCAAACTGCTGGGCGTGGACGTGATGACGGGCCACTGGGATTTCACCTACGGCGAGGAGCGCATCAAGAAGATCGTCGAGCAGGACTTCGCCGGCAAGATCGATTTCATTGCCCAGAACGTCAAGACCAGCGACTTCGGCGACCCGGTGTTCAAGCCTTATGTGATCAAGGAAATGAACGGCGTGCCGGTGGCCATCGTCGGCCAGGCCTTTCCCTACACGCCGATCGCCAACCCGGCCTGGCTCACGCCCAGCTGGACTTTCGGCATCCGCGAAAGCGAGATGCAGGAAACCGTGAACGAGGCGCGCGCCAAGGGTGCCCAGGCCGTGGTGCTGCTGAGCCACAACGGCATGGACGTGGACCTGAAGATGGCCTCGCGCGTCACCGGCATCGATGCGATCCTGGGCGGCCACACCCATGACGGCGTGCCGGTGCCCGTCATCGTCAAAAACCCCGGCGGCCAGACCATCGTGACCAATGCCGGCAGCAACGGCAAGTTCCTCGGCGTGCTGGACCTCGACGTCAAGGGCGGCAAGGTGGCCGGCTTCAACTACCGGCTGCTGCCGGTCTTCGCCAATCTGTTGCCGGCCGATGCGGCCATGAACGAATTGATCGCGAAGGTGAGGGCGCCTTACACCGCCAAACTCGATGAAAAACTGGCGGTGACCGAAGGCACGCTGTACCGCCGCGGCAATTTCAACGGCAGCTTCGACCAGCTCATCCTCGACGCGCTCATGAAGGTGCGCGGCGCCGACATCGCGTTCTCGCCGGGGTTCCGTTGGGGCACCTCGCTGCTGCCCGGCCAGGCCATCACGCGCGAGCATGTGATGGACCAGACCGCCATCAGCTATCCCTGGACCACGCTGACCGACATGCGCGGCGACATGATCAAGACCATCCTGGAAGACGTGGGCGACAACCTCTTCAATCCCGACCCGTATTACCAGCAGGGCGGCGACATGGTGCGCGTGGGCGGCCTCACCTACACCTGCGAGCCCGGCGCAAAAATGGGCGAACGCATCCAGGACATGCGCCTGGGCGGCAAGCTGATTGAGGCCGGCAAGACTTACAAGGTGGCCGGCTGGGCGCCGGTGGCCGAAGCCAGCAAAAACGCCGGCCCGCCGGTCTGGGAGGTGGTGGAAAGCTACCTCAAGACGCAGAAGGTCATCAAGCCCGTCAAACCCAATACGCCCAAGCTGGTGGGCGTGGCCGGCAACCCGGGCCTTGCCGCCTGAGCTTTCGCCCCAATCTGTCAAACAGCTGTCAAGGCCGGGCATGTGAAGGTATGTGAGCCATGTAAAAGACATGACCTATTCGAAATGGGCATGGCATGGTCTTTCGGCTGTCACAGTTCGGTGGCACAATCTGGGTTGTTTCTGAAGGCCCTTCCTGCCACAGTCGCATCCGCTAATCGGTCCAGCCGTGTTGCGGAAGGTTAATCAACCAGCCATATCCTGTTGTGGCCAGCTAATGTTTCCCAAAGGGAAACGGAGGTCAGCGTAATGAGTTCCAACCCGACGGCATCGTCCGTCTATTCTGCCTATCAAGGCAACACCTATCTCTTCGGCGGCAATGCGCCCTATGTCGAAGAGATGTACGAAAACTACCTCGCCAACCCCGGCAGCGTGCCTGACAACTGGCGCGAGTATTTCGACGCACTCCAGCACGTTCCCGCCGTCGACGGCAGCAATGCCAAGGACGTTCCGCACCTGCCGGTCGTCAACGCCTTCGCCGAACGCGCCAAACAAGGCCAGACCAAGGTTGTCGTGGCCAGCGGCGCCGACTCCGAAATGGGCCGCAAGCGCACCGCCGTCCAGCAACTGATCGCCGCCTACCGCAACGTCGGCGCACGCTGGGCCGACCTGGACCCGCTCAAGCGCGCCGAGCGCGACAAGATTCCCGAACTGGAGCCGTCGTTCTACGGCTTCAGCGACGCCGACCAGGAAACCGTGTTCAACACCAGCAACACGTTCTTCGGCAAAGACACCATGAGCCTGCGCGAGCTCATGAACGCGCTGCGCGAGACCTATTGCGGCACCATCGGCGCCGAGTACATGTACGCCACCGACCAGAACCACAAGCGCTGGTGGCAGCAAAAGCTCGAATCGATTCGCAGCAAGCCCAATTTCGCCAAGGAAAAGAAGCTCCATATCCTGGACCGCCTGACGGCCGCCGAAGGCCTGGAGCGCTTCCTTCACACCAAGTACGTCGGCCAGAAGCGCTTCTCGCTCGAAGGCGGCGAAAGCTTCATCGCCAGCATGGATGAGCTGATCCAGTCGGGCGGCATCAAGGGCGTGCAGGAAATCGTGATCGGCATGGCCCACCGCGGCCGCCTCAACGTGCTGGTCAATTCCCTGGGCAAAGTCCCGGCCGACCTGTTCGCCGAGTTCGACCACACCGCCCCCGAAGACCTGCCCAGCGGCGACGTCAAATACCACCAGGGTTTCAGCTCCGACGTGACCACCCCCGGCGGCCCGGTCCACCTGACGCTGGCTTTCAACCCTTCGCACCTGGAAATCGTCAACCCCGTGGTCGAAGGCTCGGTGCGCGCCCGCATGGACCGCCGCGCCGACCCCAAGGGCCTGCAGGTGCTGCCGGTGCTGGTGCACGGCGACGCGGCTTTCGCAGGCCAGGGCGTGGTCATGGAAACGCTGGCGCTGGCCGAAACCCGCGGTTACTTCACGGGCGGCACGGTGCACATCGTGATCAACAACCAGATCGGTTTCACCACCAGCGACCCGCGCGACAGCCGCTCGACGCTGTACTGCTCCGACGTCGTCAAGATGATTGAAGCGCCGGTGCTGCACGTCAACGGCGACGATCCCGAAGCCGTCGTGCTGGCCACCCAGCTCGCGCTTGAATTCCGCATGGAGTTCCAGAAGGACGTCGTGGTCGACATCATCTGCTTCCGCAAACTGGGCCACAACGAGCAGGACACGCCCGCGCTGACCCAGCCTTTGATGTACAAAAAGATCGCGCAGCACCCCGGCACGCGCAGGCTGTATGCCGACAAGCTCACGGCCCAAGGCATGGGCGACACGCTGGGCGACGACCTGGTCAAGGCCACGCGCGCGGCGCTGGATGCCGGCAAGAGCACATTCGACCCGGTGCTGACCAACTTCAAGAGCAAGTACGCGGTCGACTGGACGCCGTACCTCGGCAAGAAGTGGACCGACGCGGGCGACACCGCCATCCCCATGGCCGAGTGGAAGCGCCTGGCCGACAAGATCACTGCCATCCCCGGCACCGTGGCGCCGCACCAGCTGGTCAAGAAGGTATACGACGACCGCGCCGCCATGGGCCGCGGCGACATCCCTGTGGATTGGGGCATGGGCGAGCACATGGCTTTCGCCTCGCTCGTGGCCAGCGGCTACCCGGTGCGCCTGTCGGGCGAAGACTGCGGCCGCGGCACCTTCACGCACCGCCACGCCGTCATTCATGACCAGAACCGTGAAAAGTTCGACACCGGCACCTACGTGCCCCTGCAGAACGTGGCCGACAACCAAGCCCCGTTCGTTGTCATCGACTCCATCCTGTCCGAAGAGGCGGTGCTGGCGTTCGAATACGGCTACGCCTCCAACGACCCCAACACGCTGGTGATCTGGGAAGCGCAGTTCGGCGACTTCGCCAACGGCGCGCAGGTCGTGATCGACCAGTTCATCGCCTCCGGTGAAGTGAAGTGGGGCCGCGTCAACGGCATCACGCTGATGCTGCCGCACGGCTACGAAGGCCAGGGCCCCGAGCACAGCTCGGCTCGCCTGGAGCGCTTCATGCAGTTGTCGGCCGACACCAACATGCAGGTGGTGCAGCCCACCACGGCCAGCCAGATCTTCCACGTGCTGCGCCGCCAGATGGTGCGCAACCTGCGCAAGCCGCTGGTCATCATGACGCCCAAGTCGCTGCTGCGCGCCAAGGATGCTGCATCCCCCTTGAGCGAGTTCACCAAGGGCAGCTTCCAGACGGTGATTCCCGAGAACAAGGAAGAGATCAACAAAAAGGCCGACAAGGTCAAGCGCATCATCGCCTGCTCGGGCAAGGTTTACTACGACCTGGCCAAGAAGCGCGAGGAAAAGGGCGCTGACGATACGGCCATCCTGCGCGTTGAGCAGCTCTATCCCTTCCCGCACAAAGCCTTCGCCACCGAGCTGAAACGCTATCCGAACGCCACCGACATCGTGTGGTGCCAGGACGAGCCGCAAAACCAGGGCGCCTGGTTCTTCGTGCAGCACTACATCCACGAAAACATGCTCGACGGCCAGAAGCTGGGCTACTCGGGCCGTGCCGCCTCGGCTTCGCCGGCAGCGGGTTACTCGCACCTGCACCAGGAACAGCAAAAAGCGCTGGTGGAGGGCGCCTTCGGCAAGCTCAAGGGCTTTGTGCTGTCCAAGTAAGGCCGGCCTTCCCGCAACACAGAACACTAGAACGCACACGAAAGAAACAACATGGCTATCGTAGAAGTCAAAGTCCCCCAGCTGTCCGAGTCCGTGGCCGAGGCCACCATGCTGCAGTGGAAGAAAAAAGTCGGTGAAGCAATCGCCGTGGATGAAATCCTGATCGAGATCGAAACCGACAAGGTCGTGCTCGAAGTGCCCGCGCCTTCGGCCGGCGTACTGACCGAACTGGTGGTCGCCGACGGCGGCACGGTGGTGTCCGACCAGGTGATCGCCCGTATCGACACCGAAGGCAAGGCGGGCGCCGCCGCGCCTGCGGCCGTTGCTGCAGCCGCACCGGCTGCCGCGGCAGCCTCTGCGCCGGCCCCGGCCGCCGCTCCCGCTGCTGCTGCTGCGGGTGGCTCCATGGCCGGCGTTCCCATGCCCGCCGCCGCCAAGCTGATGGCCGACAACAACCTGGCTGCCGGCTCCGTGCCCGGCACCGGCAAGGACGGCCGCGTCACCAAGGGCGACGTCCTCGGCGCGACCGCCGGCGGCGCCAAGCCTGCCGCTGCGGCCATCCCCACGGGTGCGCCTACCACGGCCCTGCCGCAGGTTGCACCCTCGGCCAAGCCCGCCGACCTGGGCGAGCGCCCCGAGCAGCGCGTGCCCATGAGCCGCCTGCGCGCGCGTATCGCCGAGCGCCTGCTGCAATCGCAGGCCACCAACGCCATCCTGACCACCTTCAACGAAGTCAACATGGCCCCGGTCATGGAAATGCGCAAGCGCTTCCAGGAAAAGTTCGAAAAAGAACACGGCGTGAAGATCGGCTTCATGAGCTTCTTCGTCAAGGCGGCTGTGCATGCGCTGAAGAAGTACCCGGTGCTCAACGCTTCGGTCGACGGCAATGACATCGTCTACCACGGCTATTTCGACATCGGTATTGCCGTCGGTTCGCCGCGCGGCCTGGTGGTGCCCATCCTGCGCAATGCCGACCAGATGAGCTTTGCCGACATCGAAAAGAAGATCGCCGAATACGGCGCCAAGGCGCGCGACGGCAAGCTGGGCATTGAAGAAATGAGCGGCGGCACCTTCTCGATCTCCAACGGCGGTGTGTTCGGCTCCATGCTGTCCACCCCCATCATCAACCCGCCGCAGTCCGCGATCCTGGGCGTGCACGCCACCAAGGATCGCGCCGTCGTCGAAAACGGCCAGATCGTGGTGCGCCCGATGAACTACCTCGCCATGAGCTACGACCACCGCATCGTCGACGGCCGCGAAGCCGTGCTGGGCCTGGTGGCCATGAAGGAAGCGCTGGAAGATCCGGCCCGCCTGCTGTTTGATATCTGATGAAACAGGAGAAAGCCAGTGAAGGCGCGTCAGGAGGGTTTTCCGCGCGCGTCATCCTGGCAATTCTTGCTGCTTGCCTGGCTGCAGGCTGTGCGTCGGTTCGCACTGAGGATGGTTTTGCGGGCGAGTTTGAGGAAGTACCTACCAAGGGTTACCTTCTCACCGATATAAAGCGGCTGACCATTTCCGACGCAGGGCAGGGGCAGTGGACTGTAAGAGCTGTAGGGAGCGCACCCGATGATGTGGTGGTCTCCCAAACCTGGCGCGAAATGAGTCGAGAGGATGTGGGGCACCTGTTCAGCGACAACATGCCGCTAGATTCGATCCGGTGTATCCGTGAAGGCTGGCCCATGCCGATGTTATGCCGCGTGCCGACCAAGGTAGCGCTTAAGTTTCGGGAGAATGGCTCTTCATGGCATCCGACGGTCAGCGAGTCAGGTTATTTGTTTGCTTTTGGTTCACCTGCCGGCATACACAGTCCGGCATTTCGTAAAGTGAAGTGAGAATATTGATGAGTACTAAACAATTCGACGTCATCGTCATCGGCGGCGGCCCCGGCGGCTACATTGCCGCCATTCGCGCCGCCCAGTTGGGTTTTAACGTCGCCTGTATCGACGAATGGAAAAACGCCAAGGGCGGTCCCGCCCTGGGCGGCACCTGCACCAACGTGGGCTGCATTCCCTCCAAGGCGCTGCTGCAGTCGTCCGAGCATTACGAGCAGGCCGGCCATCACTTCGCCGACCACGGCATCGAGATCAAGGGCTTGAGCCTGGACGTCGCGAAGATGCTGGGCCGCAAGGACACCGTCGTCAAGCAGAACAACGACGGCATCGTCTACCTGTTCAAGAAAAACAAGGTGACTTTCTTCCACGGCCGCGGTTCTTTTGCCACCGCCAAGGACGGCCTGTATGACGTCAAGGTCGCCGGCGCCGCCGAGGAAACCATTTCCGGCAAGCACATCATCGTGGCCACGGGCTCCAATGCCCGCGCATTGCCTGGCGCGCCGTTCGACGAGGAAAACATCCTGTCCAACGACGGTGCGCTACGCATAGGCGCGGTGCCCAAGAAGCTGGGCCTGATCGGCTCCGGCGTGATCGGCCTTGAAATGGGCTCGGTGTGGCGCCGCCTGGGTGCCGAGGTGACGGTGCTCGAAGGCCTGCCGACCTTCCTGGGCGCGGTGGACCAGCAGATCGCCAAGGAAGCCCACAAGGCTTTCACCAAGCAAGGCCTCAAGATCGAACTCGGCGTCAAGGTCGGCGAGATCAAGTCCGCCAAGAAGGGCGTGTCGGTCGCCTATGTCGATGCCAAGGGACAGGCGCAGGCGCTGGAGGTCGACAAGCTGATCGTTTCCATCGGCCGCGTGGCCAACACCATCGGCCTGGCGCCGGAAGCCGTGGGCCTCAAGCTCGACGAGCGCGGCGCGGTGGTGGTCGATGACCAATGCAAGACCAACCTGCCCAACGTTTGGGCCATCGGCGACGTGGTGCGCGGCCCCATGCTGGCGCACAAGGCCGAGGAAGAGGGCGTGGCGGTTGCCGAGCGCATCGCCGGCCAGCACGGCCACGTCAACTTCAACACGATTCCCTGGGTCATCTACACCAACCCTGAGATCGCATGGGTGGGCCAGACGGAAGAGCAGCTCAAGGCCGCCGGCCGCGCCTACAAGGCCGGCACCTTCCCCTTCATGGCCAACGGCCGTGCGCGGGCGCTGGGCGATACCACCGGCATGGTCAAGATGCTGGCCGACGCCGCCACCGATGAAATCCTGGGCGTGCACATCGTCGGGCCTTTCGCCAGCGAGTTGATCGCCGAATGCGTGGTCGCCATGGAGTTCCGCGCCAGCAGCGAGGACATCGCGCGCATCTGCCACGCGCATCCGTCGCTGAGCGAGGCGACCAAGGAAGCCGCGCTGGCGGTGGACAAGCGCACGCTGAACTTCTGATCTGGCCGGGCACGGGTCCGTGACTCAACCGGTACGCGCGGCGTACGACGCTGAACTGGCGGCGCGGGGTTATCAAAGCGACCCCGCGCAGTTGCGCGCCGTCGAGGCGCTGGAGCGCTGTGCCTCGGAATGGGCCAACTTCAAGGAGCAGCGATCCAATGCTTTCAAGAAGCTGATCAACCGGCCCGACATTCCGCGCGGCGTGTACATGTACGGCGGCGTCGGGCGCGGCAAAAGCTTTTTGATGGATTGTTTTTTCGGCGCCGTTCCGCTGCGTCGGAAAGTCCGGCTGCATTTTCACGAGTTCATGCGCGAGGTGCACCGTGAACTGCAGGACCTGCAGGGCACGGCGAACCCGCTGGACGAACTCGGCCGGCGCATGGCCAAGCGCTATCGCCTGATCTGCTTTGACGAGTTCCACGTGGCCGACATCACCGACGCCATGATTCTTCATCGCCTGCTGTCGGCCTTGTTCGAGAACGGCGTCGGCTTTGTCACTACCTCCAACTTTCACCCGGACGAGCTGTACCCGAACGGCATGCATCGCGACCGCGTGCTGCCGGCCATCGAACTGCTCAAGGCCAACCTGGAAGTCATCAGCGTCGACAACGGCACCGACTACCGCAGGCGCACCCTGGAGCAGGCCAGGCTCTACCACACGCCGCTGGGCCCCCAGGCCGATGCCGAAATGACGGAAACTTTCAACGCGCTGGCGGAGTCCCAGGATGAAAACCCGGTGCTGCAGATCGAGGCCCGGCAGATCCAGGCCAGGCGCAAGGCGGGCGGGGTGGTGTGGTTCGACTTCAAGACGCTGTGCGGCGGCCCGCGCTCGCAAAACGACTACCTGGAGATCGCGACCCAGTTCCATACCGTGCTCTTGAGCGACGTGCCTTACATGCCGTTACGGATGGCTTCCGAGGCGAGGCGCTTTACTTGGCTGGTGGATGTGTTGTACGACCGGCGGGTCAAGCTCATCATGTCGGCAGAAGTGCCTCCGGAGGCGTTGTACACCGAGGGGCCGCTGGTGCACGAGTTTCCTCGCACCGTCTCCCGGCTCAACGAAATGCAGTCGAAGGAATTCCTGGCGCTTGAACGCCGAAACGTGGATACGACCCTCACATGAAAAAATTCGCCGTCGCATGCTTTATCGCCACCCTGGGCGTGCTTGCGGGCGCGCAACCCGCGGTGCAGGAGCCGGCCGCGCCCGCCGAAGCGCCGCGCAGCATTGACGCCGATCGCGCCAGGATCAACGCGGATCGCGCGCGGCTCGAAGCGGGTTTCCTGGCCGAAGATGCGGAGTGCTATAAAAAATTCGCCGTCAACAGCTGCCTGGGGAAGATCAACGAGCGGCGGCGCGAGGCGATGGGCGACCTGCGACGGCAGGAGATCCTGCTCAACGATGAAGAGCGCCGCATCAGGGGCGCCGAGCAGGTTCGCAAGACCGAAGAGAAATCGTCGCCCGAGAAGCAGCAGGAAGCCGCGGACCAGCGAGCCAAAGCCGCGGCGGATTACCAGTCGCGCCTGGAGCGGGAAAAGAAGAAGAACGAAGACCGCGCTGCCGCCAAAGCCGGTGAGCAAGGCAACAGCGACGCCAGCGCCGCCCGGTTAAAGGGAAGCCAGGAAAAATCCCAGGGCAGGGCTGACAAGCAGGCTACGGCGGCCGCCGAAGCCAAGAAATTGAGTGAGCGCCAAAAGGAAGCGCAGGAGCGCAAAGCCCAGCACGAAAGCGACCGCCTGAAGCAGACCAAGCCGCCGGCCAAGTCCCTGCCTTTACCCAACTAGGCGGGCAGGGGGCTCAGGGGCCAGTGGCTCGAGCTTGACGATCACCAGCGAGAGGTTGTCGCCGCCGCCCCGCGCGCGGGAGCGCGCTTTCTGGATCAGGAATTCGGTGGCTTCACGAGGCGACAGCATGGACAGGGCTGAGCCCATTTCGCTGGCGCTGAAGTAGTGCCACACGCCGTCGCTGCAGGCCAGCAGCACGTCTTCGGGGCGCAACTGGGGGATGAAGTGGTGCGTGATGGGCGGCGCTTCTTCGGTGCCCAGGCAGCCCATCAGGATGTTGGACTGGGGATGGACATTGGCTTCGTCCTCGGTAATCTCGCCCTTGTCGACCAGCGTCTGCACGTAGGAATGGTCGACCGTCCGATGCACCAGCTTGCTGCCCTGGTAATGGTAGATGCGGGAATCGCCGGTATGCACCCAGTGGCAGTCGCCGCCCGGGTTGATCAGGAAAGCCGCCAGCGTGCTGTGCGGTTCCTGTTCGGCCGAGATCGCGGTGAGCTTGATCACGATGTGCGCTTCCTCGACGATCTGCTTGAGCATCGCGGGGGCGTCATCGGTCGCGGGGTCATAGCGGTCAAACAGCTGCTTGGTGGTCAGCATGACCTGGTCGGAGGCCTTGCGCCCGCCGCTGCGTCCTCCCATGCCGTCGGCCACGATGCCCAGCATGCAGCCGGGAATCCGCGAGTGGCTGAACAGGTTGACCTGGTCTTGCTGGTAGTCCCGATCTCCTTTGTGGATACCGGTGGAGGCGGTGATTCGATAACCTTTGGACATTGTGTGGTCGTTCGGGCGCGAGGCTCGATTTATGGTCGCAATCGACGTATTATCAAGCGAAGCAGCGCGTACGGATAAAAAACCTTGGACTTAAATTTACATTCCCCGGAACGGCAGCTGATCGAACTGAAAATGGAGCACGCGGACCTCAATGCCCTGGTAGACATTGCGGCGCACTCCTTGCCCATCGACGAACTGCTGCTCAGGCGCCTCAAAAAGCGGCGCCTGCAGCTGCGTGACCAGATCGCTCAACTCGAGCTGTCGCTGGATCCCCCCGAGCCCGCCTGATGACGCTTGCGCTTGAAGTCGAAGAGGCTTTTGCCCCCGGCGGTGTGCTGTCGCGGGCGGCTGAGCATTTCAGGCCGCGCGGTGGGCAGACCGAGATGGCCCTGGCCGTGGCACGCGCCATCGAGGGGGCGTATCCCCTGGTGGTCGAAGCCAGCACCGGCGTTGGTAAAACTTTTTCCTACCTGGTCCCGGCCCTGCTGAGTGGCGAGTGCGTGCTGCTGTCGACCGCGACCAAGGCTTTGCAGGACCAGCTCTTCGGCCGCGACCTGCCGCGCCTGGTCGAAGCGCTGGGGCTGCCCGTAAGCACGGCCTTGCTCAAGGGGCGAGCCAGCTATCTCTGCTTGCACCGCATGGAAATGGCTCGCCAGGAGGCTTATTTGCCCGACGGCGTCTCGGTGCGCGCCCTGGCCAGGATCGAGGAGTGGTCCAAGGTGACACGCACCGGCGACCTGGCCGAGCTGCCGGGGCTGGACGAACGCTCCCCCATGATCCCGCTGGTGACCTCCACGCGCGAAAACTGCCTGGGCGCCCCATGCCCGCGATTTCGCGCCTGCCATGTGAACCTGGCCCGCAGGGAGGCCATGGCGGCCGACGTGGTGGTGATCAACCACCACCTGTTTTTTGCCGACCTGGCGGTGCGTGAGTCCGGTGTGGCCGAACTGCTGCCGTCGGTGCGCATCGCGATCTTCGATGAAGCGCACCAGCTCAACGAAACCGGCGTGCAATTCCTGGGCACCAACCTGACCACCGGACAGCTGCTGGATTTCGCGAGGGACATGCTGGCCACCGGCCTGCAACTGGCCCGCGGGCTGGTTGACTGGCAGGAGGTGGTATCCGCCGTCGAGCATGCCGCGCGCGAGCTACGGCTGTGCGCCGGCAAGCAGTACCCCGGAACCAAGCTCAGGTGGGTGGATGAATGCCCCGAAGGCCTGGATGCGGACGAGTGGAACGGCGCGCTGCAAGCCGTTCATGCTTCCTGTGAGCAGGCCTGCGCCGCCCTGGATACCGTCAGCGAGATCGCCCCCGATTTCGTCCGTTTGCATGAACGCGCCGCCGAGCTGGCTGAACGCGCCCGGCGCTTTGTCCATGCTTGCGAACCGGGCTGTGTGCGTTGGGCCGACGTGGGCACCCAGCTGCGGCTGGTTGAATCTCCGCTGGATATTTCCAAGGCCGTCAAGAGCAAGGTGCTGGGCGGCGGGACCGGCGCCGATAAAACCTGGATATTCACCTCAGCCACCCTGGGCGACGATGACAAGCTCAGCTGGTTCACCCAGCCCTGCGGGCTGGAGGATGCCGAGGTCTTGCGGGTGGGCAGCCCTTTTGACTACGAACGCCAGGCCGCGCTCTATGTGCCGCCGGCTTTTCCCAAACCGGGCGACCCCGCCCACACCGTGAAGGTGGCCGAATCTGCCGCCAGGTGGTCGCGACGCCTGGGCGGCCGCACCATGGTGCTGACCACCACGCTACGGGCCTTGCGCACCATCGGCGATGCGCTCAGGGAAGCCTTCCAGGAATCGTCCGACATGGAGGTACTGGTGCAGGGCGCTATGCCCAAGCGCGTGCTGATCGAGCGCTTCCGCGAGGGCAACGCCAACGGCGGCAAGGGCTGCGTGCTGGTGGCGTCGGCCTCGTTCTGGGAGGGCATAGACGTCCCCGGCGACGCGCTGCAATTGGTCATCATCGACAAGCTGCCGTTCCCGCCGCCGAACGACCCGCTGGCCGAAGCCCGCTCAAAATTACTGGAGTCACAGGGACGCAGCGCGTTCAACGATTATTTTCTGCCCGAAGCGGCTGTCGCGCTCAAGCAGGGCGCGGGCCGGTTGATACGCCGCGAGAGCGACGAGGGCGTGCTGGTGGTCTGTGACAGCCGCCTGGCGTCCATGGGCTACGGCAAGCGCCTACTGAGGGCGCTGCCGCCCATGCGCCGCCTGGCATCAGAGCAGGAACTGGCGGACAGGCTGGACGCCCTTACCAGAACTTGTACCAGGGATTGTCTGCAGACTTGAAGCCCTTGGTGATGAAGTGGCTCTGGGGGTAGTTTTTCTCCATGATGCGGCGGGTGTCGTCGCGCAGCTCGGCCATACCCAGGGCATCGTAGGATTTGTACAGGATGTAGATGGCTTCTTCCAGGGCCGGCACATCGCGATAGTCGGCGATCGCGCTTTGCGCGCGGTTGATGGCGGCCACGTAGGCACCGCGCGAGTAGTAGTAGCGCGCCACGTGCACTTCGGACTGCGCCAGCGAGTTCACGATGTAACTCATGCGCAGGCGGGCGTCCGGGGTGTACTTCGATTCGGGGAAACGGGTGACCAGTTCCCTGAATGATTCAAACGATTCCTTGGCGGCCTTCTGGTCGCGTTCAGAGAGATCCTGGCGCGAGATGAAGCCAAAAATGCCCAGGTTGTCGTTGAAGTTCACCAGGCCCTTGAGGTAGAGCGCATAGTCGTAGGCAGGGCTGGCGGGGTGCAGCTTCATGAACCGGTCCAGCGTCGCGATGGCCTGGGGCTGCTCACCGCCTTTGTATTGGGCGTAGGCTTTTTCGAGCTGGGCTTGCTGGGCCAGCGGCGTGCCCGCCGCGCGGCCTTCGAGTTTTTCGTACAGGGGAATGGCCTTGTCGTAGGCCCCCGAACTCGCTTCCTCTTTGGCTTCGGCGTAGATCTTGTTGGGGCTCCAGGAGGCCGTCTTGTCGGGGGCCGGTGTGCTGGAGCAACCGGCGATTACGAAGGACAGTGCGCAAACGGCTGCAAAAAGCGGCATTGCATTGGGAACAACCGATAATTTGGTGGAAAACATTGCAATCGACCTTCTTGATGACTGATTCAGAACAAAGCAAATTAATTATATCGGCCGCTGCTGCGCCCGAAAACGTCCCGGACGAAGCCCAGGAGGAGGGGGATACCACGGCCGAGATGGAATTGCGGCAGGTGATGGTTCCCGCAGAGAGTCACGGCAGCCGGCTTGACCGCGCTTTGGCTGCCATTGTGCCCGAGTTCTCGCGCACTTATCTCCAGCAACTCATTGAAGCCGGCGTGGTCAAACTGGGCGGTGTTCCGGCGACCAAGGCCTCTGCCAAAGTCAAGGCCGGCGATGAGCTCCTGATCGAACTGCGGCCCACGCCGCAAAGCCAGGCCTTCAAGCCCGAGGCCATGGCGCTGGACATCGTGTTTGAAGACGCTCACCTGATGGTGATCAACAAGCCCGCGGGGCTGGTGGTGCACCCGGCGCCCGGCAACTGGAGCGGGACCCTGCTCAACGGGCTGCTGGCGCACGACCCGCAGGCCGTGTTCCTGCCGCGCGCCGGCATCGTCCACCGCCTGGACAAAGACACCAGCGGCCTGATGGTGGTCGCCCGCCAGCGCACCGTGATGGACCAGCTGGTCGGCCTGATCGCCGCCCGCGACGTGAACCGGGAGTATGTGGCCCTGGCCCACGGCGCCTGGCAGGGCGCAAAGACTCGCCAGGTCGACGTCCCCATAGGCCGCGACCCGCGCAACCGGCTGCGCATGGCGGTGGTGGACCTGGAAAAGAACGCCGGCAAAACCGCCTCCACCGTGGTCTCGCTGCTGCAAACCGCCGGCAAGCACTGCCTGGTGAGGTGCAAGCTGCATACGGGGCGCACTCACCAGATCCGGGTCCACATGGCGTTTCTCGGCCATCCCCTGGTGTCCGACGAACTTTATGGCGGGGCGCCCGCGGCGGGGCTGGGCCGCCAGGGCCTGCACGCCTGCCGGCTGGCCTTTGAGCACCCGGTGACCGGCGAGGCCATGGAGTTCAAATCCGGGCTCCCCGCCGACCTCCAGGCCGCCGTGGCCGGTTTGGGGCTGATATACAATCAAATTCAGTAGTTTCCAGCTACCTGCACCATGGCTCCTGACGGGAGATTGCGCATGGATGCATGCGCGAACTAGCGCCGAACCCACGTTTTCCCGGCCTTTTTTTCCGCCCTTTTTCGGAACGACCACAATCATGAATACGACGGATGCAAAGCGCGTCCTCGAAACAGCACTTATTTGCGCGCAGCAACCGCTGCCACTGCGTGAAATGGGTGTCCTGTTCAACGGGGTACTGACAGCCGACAGCCTCAAGCTGGTGCTTGAAGAGTTGCAGAACGACTGGTCGGGCCGCGGCGTTGAACTTGTGCACGTCGCGACCGGCTGGCGTTTTCAAAGCCGGCCCCAGATGCGCGAATACCTGGACCGGCTGCATCCCGAAAAACCGCCGCGCTACAGCCGAGCGACGCTGGAAACGCTGGCCATCATTGCCTACCGCCAGCCGGTGACGCGCGGCGACATGGAAGACATTCGCGGCGTGACGATCAACAGCATGATCCTCAAGCAGCTCGAAGACCGCGGCTGGGTGGAGGTCATAGGCCACCGGGAGACCGTGGGACGGCCCGCGCTGTACGCGACCACCCGGCAGTTCCTCGACGACCTGGGGGTCGAGTCGCTGGACCAGCTTCCCGTCATGGACAGCAACACTTCCACGCCGGTCGCGATGCTCGAGCAGATCGAATTCGGCATGGCCGGGCTGGCGGATGGCGCGCCGCAACTGCAGGGGCTGGAACTTGCCGCGCAGGACGCAGCTCCCGCTGAAGAGCTTGCTGACGCAAGCGAACATCCTGCATCGGCGGACTCCCCGGAATCCCCCGAATCGGCCGGCACCGCTGAAGCGGCTGACGCGCCCGAACTCGCGGAGGTACTCGCCGAGGCCCCGCTTTCGCAGTCCACCGAGGACGGTGACTCCGAACCCTCCGACCAGGCCGACGGCGATTTCCCCGCACGAATGTAAAAAATGACCCAACAAGATCCCCCCGCCTCCGAACCCGTGGACGTGCCCGCTGGTGAAGACCAGACCAAGACGCTGGCCCAGGAGCCGCTTGTGCAGGAGGCTACCGAGGTGATCACACCGGCGCAAGCCGACACGGTGCGGCCGCCGCGGCCCGCCAGGGGCCGCAACGCCGCTCCCGCCGTCGGGGCGATACGGTTCGAAGACGTGGTGACGGGGCAGTTTGACGCCGACGAGGAAGACGTTGCCCTCGCACCGCCCAAGCGCGTGCTGTCGCCGCAACCCGAAACCCCCAAGCTGCACAAGGTGCTGGCCCAGGCCGGCCTGGGCTCACGCCTGGAGATGGAGCAACTGATCCTGGAAGGGCGGATTTCCGTCAATGCCGAGCCGGCCCACATCGGGCAGCGCATCCAGTTCGGCGATACGGTCAAGGTCAACGGCAAGCCGATCCGGGTGCGTATAGACCCGCCGCCCCCGCGCGTGATCGCCTATCACAAGCCCACGGGTGAAGTCGTCACGCACGACGACCCGCAGAACCGGCCGACGGTTTTCCGGCGCCTGCCCAAGCTGTTCCAGGGCAAATGGCAATCGGTGGGTCGCCTCGACCTGAACACCGAAGGCCTGTTGCTGCTGACCAGCTCCGGCGAACTGGCCAACAAGCTGATGCACCCGCGCTTCGGCCTGGAGCGCGAATATGCGGTCCGCGTGCTGGGCGCCCTGAACAATGAAGAGAAAAAGCGCCTGCTCGAAGGTGTGACCCTGGATGACGGCGTCGCCCAGTTCAGCTCCATCGAAGCCGGCGGCGGCGAGGGGGCCAATTGCTGGTACCGCGTCACCATTTCCGAGGGGCGTAACCGCGAAGTGCGGCGCATGTTTGAGGCCGTCGGCCATGCCGTCAGCCGTCTGATCCGCATCCGCTACGGCGCCATGGTGTTGCCGCGCGGCCTCAAGCGCGGTGCGTTTGTCGAACTGGACGAGCGCGATATCTGGGCCTTGACGAGCGCGCTGACGCGCTCCGAATCCCGCGCTGGCGCGCGCGCGATTACCGGAGGCCCGCAGGCAGGCGCGCCCGGCGGCGAGGGCGGCGAGGCGCGCCAGGGGCGTGGCCCGCGTCGGAACGAGCGGCCGCGCGGTGGGCGTGACCGCTTTGCGGCGCCACCGGCCGATGTGAACGCCTCCAATGCCGCGCCGCAGGACGGCGCCGAGCAGGAGCCCGATGACTCACAACCGCCGCTTCCGCGCAACGACTCCGCGCCGCGGGGCAACCGGCGCCGCGGCGGAAAAAGCCGGGGGCAGGGCGGCAACGCCGGCCCCGGCCCCCGCAGCGGGCCGCCTCCGGGCAACGGCATGCAGGGGCAAAAACGGCGTGATGACCGCGGCGATCGTGGTGATCGCGGCGACAAGCTTCCCGGCGGCGCTCAGCCCGATCCCATGAAAACCTCGTTTGGCTACATCGGCGCGGACACTTTCACGCGGCAACGCCAGGGCCAGGGGCAACAGCGCCGCGGCGGCGGCTCAGGCATGGGCGGCAGTAACAATGCCGGCGGCCAGCGCCGTAGTGGCGGTGGCGGTGGCGGAAACCGCGGGGGCGGCAATCGCGGCGGTGGAAACCGTGGCGGAAACCGCTGAGCATTCCGCAGAAGCACTCCGGATCACAGGGTTGATCTGAACCGCAGAGCCCACAGGTTAAAATCATGGGCTTTATTCAATTTTTGAATAATTTAAAAATCCAAAAAATCCAAGTTAAGGAACTCTCATGGCAATCGAACGCACTCTCTCCATCATCAAACCCGACGCAGTCGCCAAAAACGTGATCGGCCAGATCTACGCGCGTTTTGAAGCCGCCGGCCTGAAGGTCGTGGCTGCCCGTATGGCTCACCTGTCGCAAGGCGAAGCCGAGGCTTTCTACGCCGTGCACAAAGAGCGTCCTTTCTTCAAGGACCTGGTTTCCTTCATGATTTCCGGCCCGGTGATGATCCAGGCGCTGGAAGGCGAAGGCGCCATCCTGAAAAACCGCGACCTGATGGGCGCCACCGACCCGAAGAAGGCCGCCGCCGGCACCATTCGCGCCGACTTCGCCGACAGCATTGACGCCAATGCCGTGCACGGTTCCGATGCCGCGGAAACCGCCAAGGTGGAAATCGCCTTCTTTTTCCCCGGCATGAACGTCTACTCGCGTTAAACCATGTCCGACCCCATGCCTTGCTACCCCTTTCCAGGGCCGTCGCTTGCTTGGGGCGGTTCAGCCGGCTGCCTGCTGCGATGACGGCCAACCTTCTTGATTTTGATCTGGATGGTTTGGCCGCCTTCTGCGAGCGGCTCGGTGAAAAGCGCTTTCGCGCCACGCAGCTCTTTCGCTGGATCCACCAGAAGGGGGCGACCGATTTCACGCAGATGACGGACCTCGCGAAGTCCCTGCGCGAAAAGCTCCCCGAGTCGGCCCATATCGAGGGCCCCAAAGTTGTCTCCCGCCACGACTCCGCCGACGGCACCATCAAATGGCTGTTCGACGTCGGCGCCGGCGATGTCATTGAAACCGTTTTCATTCCCGAAACCGACCGCGGAACCCTGTGTATTTCCTCGCAGGCCGGCTGCGCCGTCGGCTGCCGTTTCTGCTCGACAGGCCATCAGGGCTTCAGCCGCAACCTGACCACCGGGGAAATCATCTCCCAACTGTGGTTTGCCGAACACTTCCTGCGCCAGCACCTGGGCCGCGAGGAGCGGGTGATTTCCAACGTCGTCATGATGGGCATGGGCGAGCCTCTGCAAAACTACTCGCAGCTGCTTCCCGCGCTCAAGGTCATGCTGGACGACCACGGCTACGGCCTGTCGCGGCGCCGGGTGACGGTGTCCACTTCGGGCGTGGTGCCCATGATTGACCGGCTTGCCAAGGACTGTCCTGTGGCCCTGGCCGTCTCGCTGCATGCGCCGGAAGACGCGCTGCGCGACAACCTGGTGCCGCTGAACAAAAAATACCCCATTGCGGAATTGCTGGAGGCCTGCACCCGTTACCAGGCCTCGGCGCCCCGTGATTTCATCACCTTCGAATATTGCATGCTCGATGGCGTGAACGACCAGCCCGAACACGCGCGCCAGCTGGTGTCGCTGGTCCAGGCCCACGCGGCGCGCGGCCTGTCCTGCAAATTCAACCTGATTCCCTTCAACCCGTTCCCGGCCTCCGGCCTGAAGCGTTCCGACATGCCGCAAGTCAGCGCATTTGCAAAAATCCTGATGGATGCGGGCATCGTGACCACCGTGCGCAAAACCCGCGGCGATGACATTGACGCGGCCTGCGGGCAGCTCGCGGGCGATGTGCAGGACCGCACGGGTGTGGATCAGCGCATGGCCGCCCAGCGGCAAGGTATGCTCGGGGGAATTAAAGTCGTTGTGGCCAAGGGGATGGGTGTATGAGGTTTCTCTCCAATGTGATCTGGTTGCCGGTGTGCTGGCTCGTCGTGATGCTGGCGGGATGCGCCGGCCACCCGGGCGCCCCCGGCGCCGTCGGGGCTTCCGGCGGCCGCAGCGACATCGTCACCGAATCGGACGAGCCCGACGGGCGCCGGCGTGCGCGGCTGCGGCTTGAGCTGGCCTCGGGCTACTTCGAACAGGGCCAGACCAATGTGGCGCTCGATGAAATCAAGCAATCGCTGCTGGCCGACCCGAGCTTCGGCGACGCCTACAACCTGCGCGGCCTGGTGTACATGCGCCTCAACGACATTCCAATGGCCGAAGACAGCTTTCGCCGCGCGCTGGCGCTGAATCCGCGCGACGCGGACGTGGCCCACAACTACGGCTGGCTGATGTGCCAGCAGGCGCGCTTCGCCGACGCGATGCGCTTTTTCGGCCAGGCGATGTCCAATCCCACCTATGGCGGCAGGGCCAAGACGCTGATGACGCAAGGGGTCTGCCAGATGCGTGCCGGGCAGCGCGCCGAGGCCGAGCAAAGCCTCATGCAGTCCTACGAACTGGACGCGGGCAATCCTGTGACCGGTTACAACCTGGCCCATCTTTTGTATGAGCGCGGTGAACTGACACGCGCCCAGTTCTACATCCGCCGCATCAACAACAGCGACCTGGCCAACGCCGAAAGCCTGTGGCTGGGCATCAAGACCGAGCGCAAGCTGAACAACCGGGAGTCGGTGCTGCAACTGGGCGACCAGCTGAAAAAGCGGTTTGCGCAGTCCCGCGAAGCGGCTGCCTATGAAAAGGGCTCTTTCAATGAGTGAGCTTGACCTGACACCAGCGGGGCAGTTCGGGGGTGAGGCGGCGCCTGCCGGTTTCAGCCACAGCGGCATGCCGGCGCCAGATGCGACTGCGGGCGGCCTGCTTCGCCAGGCCCGGGAGGCGGCGGGCATGCACATTGCCGCGCTGGCGGTGTCGCTCAAGGTGCCCGTAAAAAAACTGGAAGCACTGGAGCAAGACCGCTTTGACCTGCTGCCCGATGCCGTTTTCGTGCGTGCGCTGGCCTCCAGCGTGTGCCGCACCCTCAAACTCGACGCCGCCCCGGTGCTGGGCCTTTTGCCCCAGACCAGCGCACCCAAGTTGACTTACCAGGGCGCGGGCATCAACGCCCCGTTCCGCTCGCCGGGCGAGGGCCCCGGGCCGTCGATCTGGACCCAGGTTTCCAGGCCGGCCGTGCTGGCGGGACTTCTCCTGCTGCTCGGAGCCCTGGTCCTGATTTTCCTGCCGGCCGTCAAGCACGACGGCAGCAAGACGGAAACCGCCGATACCACCATGCCGCCGGGCGGCGCCGACGCCGGAAAACCGCTGCCGGTGGCCATCGCCGGCCCGGGCCTCGCCGACATCGCCAAGCCGGCCGAACAGTCCAACGCGCCTGTTGCCGCTGCCAGTGCGGGCGCCGCCTCGACGACGGTTCCCTTGTCTCTCTCGACACTGCCGCCGGCGGTGCTTAGCCCTACACCGCCAGCCGCCGTCGCTGCTCCCGCGCCGGCCGTCGTCGCACCCGCCGCGCCGGCACCTGTGGCCGCCGCCTCGCAGGCGATGCCTGCGGGCATCGTGACTTTCCGCGCCAAAGGCGAATCCTGGGTGGAAGTGACCGACGCCAAGGGCACGGTCGTGCTGCGCCGCACCCTGACGGCCGGTGAGGTCGCCGGCGCGTCCGGCGTATTGCCGTTAGCCGCCGTGGTCGGCAAGGCCGACCTTACGCAGGTGCAGGTGCGCGGGCAGGCCTTTGACCTGAACGCGGTCGCCAGGGACAACGTTGCCCGCTTCGAGGTGAAATAGTGCTGCAGGCCTGCCTTCCTATCGAGTCCGCCTTCCCCAAGGCGCGGCGCTCCCTCCAGGCGCAGGTCGCCTGGGGTTCGCGCATCGTCACCGTGGGCGGCGACGCGCCTGTACGCGTTCAATCCATGACCAACACTGACACGGTGGACGCCATAGGCACCGCCATCCAGGTCAAGGAACTCGCGCTGGCGGGCTCCGAGATGGTCCGCATCACGGTCAACACGCCGGAAGCCGCCCAGGCCGTGCCTTACGTGCGCGAACAGCTGGACCGCATGGGCGTCGACGTGCCCCTGATCGGCGATTTCCACTACAACGGCCACCGGCTGCTGACCGACTATCCCGCTTGCGCGGAGGCCTTGTCCAAATACCGCATCAATCCCGGCAACGTCGGCAAGGGCGACAAGCGTGACCGCCAGTTCGGCCAGATGATCGAAGTCGCCATGCGCTGGAACAAGGTCGTGCGCATCGGTGTGAACTGGGGCAGCCTGGACCAGGAACTGCTGGCCAGCCTGATGGATGAAAACAGCAAGCGCACGGTGCCTTGGGACGCGCGCCAGGTGATGTATGAGGCCTTGATCACCTCCGCGGTGGACTCAGCCCAGCGCGCCGAGGAAATGGGCATGGCCCGCAACCAGATCATCCTGTCCTGCAAAGTCAGCGGCGTGCAGGACCTGATCTCGGTCTACCGCGAGCTGGCCCGGCGCACCGACCACGCGCTGCACCTGGGCCTGACCGAAGCTGGCATGGGCACCAAAGGCACGGTGGCCTCGGCCACGGCGCTGGCTATCCTGTTGCAGGAGGGCGTGGGTGACACCATACGCGTCTCCCTGACCCCGCAGCCGGGCGAAGCCCGCACCCAGGAAGTCGTGATCGCCTCCGAAATCCTGCAGGCGCTGGGCCTGCGGACATTTGTCCCCAGCGTGACGGCCTGCCCGGGATGCGGCCGCACCACCAGCACCACCTTCCAGGAACTGGCCAAGCAGATTGACGACTTCCTGCGTGCCCAGATGCCCGTCTGGCGCGAACAATACCCCGGCGTCGAAGGCCTCAAGGTCGCCGTGATGGGTTGTATCGTCAACGGCCCGGGCGAAAGCAAGCATGCCGACATCGGCATCAGCCTGCCCGGCTCCGGCGAGGCACCGGCCGCGCCGGTGTTCATCGACGGCGAGAAAAAGCTGACCCTGCGCGGTGACAACATCGCGCAAGAGTTCCAGGTCATCGTTGAAAACTACATTGAAAAACGCTTTGGCACGCAAGCCGTCGCCGAGGCCGTCTAACACCCATGGTTGAAAAAACAGCTGCCGCGACGGCGGAGAAGCCCGCTTTGGCGAAGACGGAAAAGCTCACCGCCGTCAAGGGCATGAACGACATCCTGCCGCCCGAATCGGCGCGCTGGGAATGGTTCGAGGCCAAGGTGCGCGCGCTGATGGCGCGTTATGCCTACGCCAACGTGCGCACGCCCATCGTCGAGCCGACGGCGCTGTTCGTGCGCGGCCTCGGCGAGGTCACCGACATCGTCGAAAAAGAGATGTACTCCTTCGTGGACTCGATGAACGGCGACAAGCTCACGCTGCGCCCTGAGGCCACCGCCGGCATCGTGCGCGCGATGGTCGAGCACAACGCGCTGTACAACGGGCCCATGCGGGTCTGGTCCGCGGTGACGCTGTTCCGCCACGAGCGGCCGCAGAAGGGGCGCTACCGCCAGTTCCACCAGATCGACGTCGAAGCCCTGGGCTTTGCCGGGCCTGACGTGGATGCCGAGCAGATCCTGATGTGCCGCGCGCTGCTGCGCGACCTGGGCATTCCCATGGAGCACGTGCGGCTCGAACTCAACAGCCTGGGCCAGCCCGGCGAGCGCATGGCGCACCGCGCCGCGCTGATCGCCCACTTCGAGGCGCACGCCGAGGTGTTGGACGAGGACGCAAGGCGCCGGCTGCACAGCAACCCGCTACGCATCCTCGACACCAAGAATCCCGCCATGCAGGCTATCGTCGAGGCGGCGCCGCAACTGATGGACTTCCTTGGCGAAGCCTCGCTCGCGCACCTGAACGCGGTGCGCGCGGTGCTTGACGCCGCCGGCGTGGCCTACCGCATCAACCCGCGCCTGGTGCGCGGCATGGACTACTACAACCTCACCGTGTTCGAATGGATCACCGACAAGCTCGGCTCGCAGGGCACGGTCTGCGGCGGCGGGCGCTACGACGGCCTGTTTGAGCAGTTGGGCGGCAAACCGACGCCGGCGGTCGGCTGGGGCATGGGCGTGGAGCGCATGCTGCTGCTGCTCGAAGCAGTCGGCGTGCTGCCGCCCGAAAACGCGCCCGACGCCTACGCCATCCTGCCGTCGGCCGAGGCCTTGCCCGCCGCCATGGCAGCCTGCGAAGCCCTGCGCGGCGCTGGTATCAAGGTGCAGATGCACGGCGGCACGGGGGAGGGCATGGGCAGCATGAAATCCCAGTTCAAAAAGGCCGACGGCAGTGGCGCGCGCTATGCGCTGATTTTCGGCGCGGACGAGCTCGCCCAGGGCCACGTGGCCGTCAAACATCTGCGCGGCGAAAAAGACCAGGCCTTGCAAGCCCAGGTACTCCAGCCGCTGGCCGATGTGGCGGCCTGGGCCGGCACCTTGCGCGGCTGAACACCGGGACGCGCCGGCGGGCGCATGTCCTCGGGCCTCTACAATCACCCCAACTCAATCCGCGCCGTCACCGGGCCGCACAAGAAGACTTTTATGGCAAAACATCTCGATTTGGAAGAACAGGAACAGCTTGACGAACTCAAGCACTTCTGGAAGCAGTACGGTGACAGGATCACCTGGACGCTGATTGTGGTGCTGGGCGTTTTCGCGGCCTGGACCGGCTACCAGTACTGGGAGCGCACCAAGGCGGCGCAGGCCGCGGTCATGTACGAAGAAGTCGAGCGCTCCGTGCAGTCGGGCGACGCGACCCGGATCGACCGCTCCCTGGCGGACATGAAAGAGCGTTTCAGCAGCACGGCTTATGCCCAGCAGGCCGGTTTGCTGGCCGCCCGGGCTTATTACGACAAGGGCAATGTCGACTCCTCGCGCGCTGCCCTGAACTGGGTCGCCGAAAAAGCCTCCGACGAGGGTTACCAAGCCATCGCGCGCCTGCGCCTGGCGGGCCTGCTGCTCGAAAAGAAGGCGTATGACGAAGCGCTCCAGCAGGTTTCGGGCACTTTCCCCAAGGGTTTCACGGCGCTGGCCGCTGACCGCCGCGGCGACATCCTCGCCGCCCAGGGCAAAAAAGCCGAAGCCAGGGCGGAATACGAAAAGGCCTACAAAGACCTCGACGAGCGCGCCGAGTACCGCCGCCTCGTGGAAGTCAAACTCAACGCGCTGGGCGTAGACCCGGCAGCCAAGGCCAAATCCGAAACCCCCGCATCGAATCCCGAGGTGAAGAAATGATCCATTCGTCTTTCCGGCCCCTGGCCCAGGCCGTGCGCACACCGGCCCTCATCCTGCTGGTGGCCGCCTTGGGCGGATGCTCGATGTTCGGCAGCGGCCCTGCCAAGCCCCAGCCCGCTGAGCTCCAGCCCGTGACGGCCTTGGTGGCCGCCCGACAGACCTGGACCACGCGCGTCGGCCAGGTGAATTTCCCGTTGCAGACCGGAGTTTCCGGCAACAGCGTGGCGGTGGCCAGCGGCGATGGCACCGTGGCCCTGCTGGACGCCCAGACCGGCCGCGATGTCTGGCGCCTTGCGCTGAACACACCGCTGGCCGCGGGCGCCGGCAATGACGGCAAAGTCGTGGCCGTGGTGACCAAAGCCAATGAAATCGTCGCCTTGCAGGGCGGCCGCGAGCTGTGGCGCCAGAAGTTGGGCGCCCAGGCTTTCACCGCGCCTTTTGTGGCCGGCGAGCGCGTGTTTGTGCTGGCCGCGGACCGTTCGGTTACCGCCTTCGACGGGCAGACAGGGCGCAAGCTCTGGGCCCAGCAGCGCCCCAACGAACCCCTGATCCTGCGCCAGTCCGGCGTGATGCTGGCTGTCGGCGACACCCTGGTGGTAGGCCTGGCCGGCCGCCTGGCCGGCCTGAACCCTTCCAACGGCAGCATCCGCTGGGAAGCTCCCATTGCGACGCCGCGCGGCATCAATGACGTGGAACGCCTGGTCGACCTGGTCGGGCGCGTCAGCCGGCAGGGCGACGTCGTGTGCGCGCGGGCTTTCCAGGCCAGCGTCGGCTGCGTCAACGCCGCGCGCGGCAACCTGCTCTGGACCAAGCCCGCCAACGGCGTGCAGGGCCTGGACGGCGACGACCGCTTTGTCTTCGGCACCGAAGCCGACGGCAACGTGATTGCCTGGCGCCGCACCGACGGCGAACGCGCCTGGACCACGGACCGCCTGCGTTACCGCAGCCTGACCGCACCTGTGGTGGTGGGGCGTTCCATCGCCATCGGCGACTTCTCGGGTTTTGTGCACCTGCTGTCGCGTGAAGACGGCTCCCTGCTCAACCGCCTGCCCACCGACGGCACCGCCATCGCGGCCACCCCCGTGCTGGTCGGCAACACACTGATTGCCGTCACCCAGGGCGGCGGTATTTACGGCTTCCAGCCCCAATAAAGGGCCTTAGGCCCTGCCTGAAACTGATTGATGAAACCTGTCATTGCGCTAGTCGGCCGCCCCAACGTGGGCAAGTCGACGCTTTTCAACCGGCTGACCAAGACGCGGGATGCGATCGTGGCCGACTTTGCCGGCCTGACGCGGGATCGTCATTACGGTAACGGCAAGCTGGGCCCCCACGAATACATCGTGATCGACACCGGCGGCTTTGAGCCCGACGCGGCCTCCGGCATCTACAAGGAAATGGCCAAGCAGACCCGGCAGGCGGTCGCCGAGGCCGACGTGGTGGTGTTTGTGGTCGATGCCCGCGCCGGCATCAGCGCGCAGGACCACGACATCGCCAAATACCTGCGCAAGCTGGGCAAGCCCACGGTGCTGACGGCCAACAAGGCCGAGGGCATGACCGAAGGCGTGCAGCTGTCCGAGTTCTTCGAGCTGGGCCTGGGCGAGGTGCTGCCGGTTTCCGCCTCGCACGGCCAGGGCATGCGCTCGCTGGTCGACATGGCGCTGGCGCCGCTCAAGCTGCCCGACCCGGAAGAAGAAGCCGAGCCTCAGGATCCCTCCGTCATCCGCCTGGCCGTGGCCGGACGCCCCAATGTCGGGAAATCCACACTGATCAACACCTGGCTGGGCGAAGAGCGCCTGGTGGCCTTTGACCTGCCCGGCACGACCCGGGACGCCATTTCGGTGCCTTTTGAACGCGCCGGGCAGAAGTTTGAGCTCATCGACACCGCCGGGCTGCGCCGCAAAGGCAAGGTCTTCGAGGCCATCGAGAAGTTTTCCGTCGTCAAGACCCTGCAGGCCATTGAAAACGCCAATGTGGTGCTCTTGCTGCTGGACGCCACCCAGGGCGTGACCGACCAGGATGCCCACATCGCCGGCTACATCCTGGAAAGCGGGCGTTCGGTGGTCCTGGCCGTCAACAAATCGGATGCGGTGGACTCCTACCAGCGCGAACTGCTGGAGCGTTCCATCGAAACCCGGCTGGGCTTCCTCAAGTTCGCCTCCATCCATCCGATTTCGGCCATCAAGCGCCAGGGCCTGGGCCCGGTCTGGAAGTCCATCGTGCAGGCCCATGCCTCGGCCAACCGCAAGATGTCCACCCCGGTGCTGACCCGGTTGCTGCTCGAGGCGGTGCAATTCCAGCAGCCCCAGCGGTCCGGCGTGTCCCGCCCCAAGCTGCGTTACGCCCACCAGGGCGGCATGAACCCGCCCATCATCATCATCCACGGCAATTCGCTGGAGCACGTCACCGAGTCGTACAAACGCTACCTCGAAGGGCGCTTCCGCAAGGAGTTCGACCTGGTCGGCACGCCCCTGCGGATCCAGATGAAAAGCTCGCACAACCCCTTTAAGGACAAGGAATCGGCCTAGGACTACATGGCCGGGCCCACGCCCTGTGGTAAGGTCAGGTTCTATTAACTTTTGAACACGGAAAATATCGTGAGCAATAACAAAGGCCAGCTCTTGCAGGATCCATTTCTCAACACCTTGCGTCGCGAGCATGTTCCTGTATCCATCTATCTCGTCAACGGGATCAAATTGCAAGGCCAGATCGAATCCTTCGATCAATACGTGGTCCTGCTTCGCAACACTGTGACCCAGATGGTCTACAAGCATGCGATCTCCACCATCGTTCCGGGCCGCGCGGTGAATTTCGCGACCAGCGAGTCTGAAGAAAGCCCCGCCAGCTGAGTTCTTTCAATGCTCCGGTGAACCCGAAACCCCTTGTGCTTCTTGTCGGGGTGGATCTCGGATTCCCGAACTTTGATGCTGGCCTGCAGGAACTGGGTTTGCTCGCGCAAACAGCGGGCCTGCAGCCGGTTGCGCGCGTCACCTGCAAGCGCAAGGCGCCCGACGCCGCCTTGTTCATCGGCAGCGGCAAGGCCGACGAAATCAAGCTGATGGCGCTGGACACCGGTGCCACCGAAGTCTTGTTCGACCAGTCCTTGAGCCCGGCGCAACAGCGCAACCTGGAGCGCCACCTGGACATGCCGGTCAACGACCGGACCCTGCTGATTCTCGAAATTTTCGCCCAGCGCGCGCGCAGCCACGAGGGCAAGTTGCAGGTCGAACTTGCCAGGCTGCAATACATGTCCACGCGCCTGGTGCGGCGCTGGTCCCACCTGGAGCGGCAGACCGGCGGTGCCGGCGTGCGCGGCGGTCCCGGTGAAAAGCAGATCGAGCTCGACAAGCGCATGATCGGCGACGCCATCAAACGCACCAAGGAGCGCCTGGGCAAGGTCAAGAAGCAGCGGCAGACCCAGCGCAAGCAGCGCGAGCGCCGCAATTCCTTCACGATTTCCCTGGTGGGCTACACCAACGCGGGCAAGTCCACGCTCTTCAATGCGCTGGTCAAGGCGCGCGCCTATGCGGCCGACCAGCTGTTCGCCACGCTGGACACCACCACGCGGCAGCTCTACCTGGGCGATGCCGGGCGTTCGGTGTCGCTCTCGGACACCGTGGGTTTTATCCGCGACCTGCCGCACGGCTTGATAGACGCCTTCGCCGCGACCCTGCAGGAGGCGGCCGATGCCGACCTGCTGCTGCACGTGGTGGACGGCGCCAATCCCGACTACCTTGAGCAGATCGAACAGGTGCAGCGCGTGCTCTCGGAGATCGGCGCGGCCGATGTGCCGCAAATATTGGTGTTCAACAAGCTGGATGCCATTGAAAAGAACAACTTCCCCCTGCACCTGCAGGACATGTTCGAACTCAGGGACGCGTTTGAGGGCTCCAGCCGCAGCGTTGAACGGGTGTTCGTGAGCGCCCAGACAGGCGAGGGCCTGCCGCTTCTGCGGGCCTTGCTGGCCGGTTATGCGGCCAACCCGCCGGCCGAGGAAATCCCCCTGACTGCCGAGGACCTTGCCTGATATGGCGAATTCATTAGGCACAATGTCGGTGTAATGAAAAAAAGTGAGTTTGATCCCATGAATCTGAACCCCGTGCTGCAGACTTTGACGACCTTGCCAGGCCGGCTCAGGCATCGCGCCCAAGGCATGTTCAACCTCAATGATCCGCGCTGGGGCCGGGACGACGACAAAGCCTCGTCCGACGACAGCAAGCCCGAGGCACCCCGGGACGACAAGCAGCCGACCCGACCCGCCAATCGCCCGCAAGGGCAGGGCCCCAACCAGGGCCCCCCCGACCTCGACGAACTCTGGCGCGACTTCAACCGTAAGCTGGGCGGCCTTTTCGGCGGCGGCAAGAACAACCCCAATCGCGGCGGTTTCGGCCGCGGCAACGGCGGCGGAGGCGGCGGAAATAACGGCGGCTTCCAGCCCGACATGAAAAGCGCCGGCATCGGCGTCGGCCTGATCGCCAGCGTCGCCGCGCTGATCTGGCTGGGAACCGGGTTTTTCATCGTCCAGGAAGGCCAGCAGGCCGTCATCACCCAGTTCGGCAAATACCACTCCACCGTGGGCGCTGGCTTTAACTGGCGCCTGCCTTACCCGGTCCAGCGCCACGAGATCGTCGTGGTCACGCAAATCCGTTCGGTGGACATCGGCCGCGACGTCATCATCAAGGCCACCGGCCTGCGCGACTCCGCCATGCTGACCGAGGACGAAAACATCGTCGAGATCAAATTCGCCGTGCAGTACCGCCTGAACGACGCGCGCGCCTACCTGTTTGAGAGCAAGGACCCGGCCGCCGCGGTGGTGCAAGCCGCCGAGACCGCCGTGCGCGAAGTTGTCGGCAAGATGAAAATGGATTTGGCACTCGCCGACGAGCGCGACCAGATCGGCCCGCGCGTGCGCACCCTGATGCAAACCATCCTGGACCGCTACAAGGTCGGCGTGGAAGTCGTTGGCATCAACCTGCAGCAAAGCGGCGTGCGTCCGCCCGAGCAGGTGCAGTCGGCCTTCGACGACGTGCTCAAGGCAGGCCAGGAACGCGAGCGTGCCAAGAACGACGCCCAGGCCTATGCCAACAACGTGATCCCGCGCGCCGTCGGTTCCGCCTCGCGCCTGAAAGAAGAGTCCGAAGCCTACAAGGCCAAGATCGTGGCACAGGCCCAGGGTGACGCGCAGCGCTTCCGCTCGGTGCTGGCCGAATACCAGAAGGCGCCCCAGGTCACGCGCGACCGCATGTATACCGACACCATGCAGCAGGTCTATACCAACGTCACCAAGGTGCTGGTCGACTCCCGCCAGGGCAGCAACCTGCTGTACCTGCCGCTGGACAAGATCATGCAGATGAGCTCCCAGGGCGGCGATGCCGCGGTTCCCGGCGAAACACCGCTGATCCCCGGCTCGGCCTCTTCATCCACGCCCGCCGCGCCCACCTCCAGCCTGCCACCCCTCGATGCCCGTTCACGCGACTCCGCCCGTTCGCGCGACCGTGAAACACGCTAAGGAAGACGATCGTGAATAGAGTTGGATTTATTGTTTCCTCGCTGCTGGTCCTCCTGGCACTGCTCAGTTCCACGCTATTCGTGGTCGACCAACGCCAGTTCGGCGTGGTCTACGCCCTGGGGCAGATCAAGGACGTGGTCACCGAACCCGGCCTGCATTTCAAGATGCCGCCGCCGTTCCAGAACGTCTCCTACATCGACAAGCGCCTGCTGGTGCTCGACAGCGTCGACGCCGAGCCCATGCTGACGGCCGAAAAGCAGCGCGTCGTGATCGACTGGTACGTGCGCTGGCGCATCACCCAGCCCAGCGACTACATCCGCAACGTCGGCCTCGATGAAAAAGCCGGCGCCAACCAGCTCAACCGCGTGGTCCGCAACGCCTTTCAGGAAGAGATCAACAAGCGCACCGTGAAGGACCTGCTGTCGCTCAAGCGCGAAGCGCTGATGGCCGACGTCAAGCGCGAAGTGCTGCAGGCCGTGCAGGGCGCCAAGCCCTGGGGCATGGACGTGGTCGACGTGCGCATCACGCGCGTGGACTATGTGGAAGCCATCACCGATTCCGTCTACAAGCGCATGGTGGCAGAGCGCCAGCGCGTGGCCAATGAACTGCGCTCCACCGGTTTGGCAGAAGGCGAAAAAATCCGCGCCGACGCCGACCGCCAGCGCGAAGTGACCATCGCCAACGCCTACCGCGATGCGCAAAAGGTCAAGGGCGAGGGCGATGCCGAAGCCGCCCGCACCTATGCCGAATCGTTCGGGCGCGACCCGCAGTTCGCCCAGTTCTACCGCAGCCTCGATGCCTACAAAGCCAGCTTCAGCAAGAAAAGCGACGTGATGGTGCTCGATCCTTCGTCCGACTTCTTCAAGGCGATGCGCGGCCCGGGCTCCGGCAGCGCCGCACCGGCCAAAAAATAAGCCGGCGTGGACGGCAACACCTTCTGGCTGGCACTGGCCTTGATGCTGGTCATCGAGGGCCTGTTGCCTTTCATCTCTCCCGGCGGCTGGCGCCGCATGTTCGAGCAAATCCTCACCCTGGGCAACGGCCAGATCCGCTTCTTTGGGCTGTGCAGCATCGCGGCGGGCTTGGTCCTGCTGGCCGTGCTGGCCTGAATTCCGCCTCACAGCCGCACCACTATTTCGTCCCGGGGGCCTTATCAGTCTCCGGCAAGCCGAAAACCGGCTTCAAGCCCGGTAAAATGCTGTTTTTAACAGCCCACGAAAATTACAATGCCCGCCTGGTCGTCATCATGGCAATTGCCCGATCAAATTGCCGATGTCCTGCCCTCCGAGGCGCGCCACATCGAAGAGCTGCGCCGCCTGTTCCTGGACACCGCCCGCAGCTACGGCTATGAACTGGTCATGCCGCCGCTGCTCGAGCACCTCGAGTCGCTGCTGACCGGCACCGGCGAAGCACTGGACCTGCAGACTTTCAAGCTGGTCGACCAGCTTTCCGGCCGCACCCTGGGCCTGCGCGCCGACACCACCCCCCAGGTCGCCCGCATCGATGCCCATTTGCTCAATCGCAGCGGCGTGGCCCGCCTCTGCTACTGCGGCCCGGTGCTGCACACCCGCACAGACCGCCCCCACGCGACCCGCGAGCCGCTGCAGTTCGGCGCTGAGATCTACGGCCATGCCGGGCTGGAAGCCGACTTGGAAGCCCAGCAGCTGGCGCTTGAGGGCCTCAAAGCGGCTGGCGTGACCGCCTTGAGCGTTGACATGGCCGACGTGCGCATCGTCAACAGCCTGCTGGCCGGCGCCACCGTCAACGGCAAGACCCTGGCACTCATCCACACCGCGCTGGCAGCCAAGGATGCGAGCGAGCTCGACAGCCTCACTGCCAGCCCGAGCAGCGGCATTTCCGCCGAAGCGCGCGCCGGCCTCAAGGCACTTCTGCAGCTCTACGGCGATGAGAAAGTCCTGGCCGAAGCCGAAAAAGCCTTGCCGCCCTCGACCGGCCTCAAGGCCGCGCTGCAAAACCTCAAATGGCTGGCGGCCCACACCGGCGGCGAAAAAGGCGAAGTCAAGGTCAGCTTCGACCTGGCCGACCTGCGCGGCTACGCCTACTACAGCGGCACGCGTTTTGCCATTTACGGGCAGGGCGCCGAACTGGCGCGCGGCGGCCGTTATGACGAAGTCGGCGCCGTGTTCGGCCGCAACCGTCCGGCGGCCGGCTTCAGCCTGGACCTGAAGGAGCTTGTCAGCGTGCTGCCGCCCCGGCCTCTGAAGGCCGCCATACGCGCGCCGTGGAGCGAAGACGCCGGCCTGCGCGCGGCCATTGCCCGGCTGCGTGCCGGCGGCGAAACCGTGGCTTGCGTGCTGCCAGGCCATGAACATGAAGTCAATGAATTCGATTGCGACCGCGAACTGGCCCAGGTTGCCGGTCAATGGGTGGTCCAGCCCCTGAAGAAAGCCGCGTGAGGGCCGCGTGCCCCATCCGGCTTGATCCCAACACACCTTAACGAGAATTGAAGATGACAAACAAACAAACCGCAGACGCGGGCCGCAATGTCGTGGTCGTGGGCACCCAGTGGGGCGACGAAGGCAAGGGCAAGCTGGTCGACTGGCTCACCGAGATGTCTCAGGGCGTGGTGCGCTTCCAGGGCGGCCACAACGCCGGCCACACGCTGGTTATCAACGGCGTCAAAACGGCGCTGCACCTGATCCCCAGCGGCATCATGCGTCCCGGCGTGAAGTGCTACATCGGCAATGGCGTGGTGCTGTCGGCCGCCAAGCTTTTCGAGGAAATTGAAGGCCTGGAAAAAGCCGGCGTTGAAGTCCGTTCGCGCCTGCGCATCAGCGAAGCCTGCCCGCTGATCCTGCCTTTCCACGCCGCGCTCGACATCGCGCGCGAAGCCTACCGCGAAAAGGGCGGCACCACCAAGATCGGCACCACCGGCCGAGGCATAGGCCCCGCCTATGAAGACAAGATCGCCCGCCGCGCGCTGCGCGTGCAGGACCTCAAATACCCCGACCGCTTCGCCGCCAAGCTGCGCGACCTGCTGGAGCTGCACAACTTCGTGCTGACCGGCTACCTGCATGCCCCGGCCATCGATTTCGACACCGTCTACGCCGAAGCCATGCGCCACGCCGAACTGCTCAAGCCCATGATGGCCGACGTCTCGCGTGAACTCAACGACGCGCATAGCGACGGCGCCAACCTGCTTTTCGAAGGCGCGCAGGGCACCTTGCTCGACGTCGACCACGGCACCTATCCCTACGTCACCTCCAGCAACTGCGTGGCCGGCAATGCCGCTGCCGGCGCCGGCGTGGGCCCGGGCATGCTGCACTACATCCTGGGCATCACCAAGGCCTATTGCACGCGTGTGGGCGGCGGGCCGTTCCCGACCGAGCTCGACTGGGAAAAACCCGGCACCGTGGGCTACCACCTGAGCACCGTGGGGGCCGAAAAAGGCGTGACCACCGGGCGCAGCCGCCGCTGCGGCTGGTTCGACGCCGCGCTGCTCAAGCGCTCGGCCCAGGTCAACGGCCTGTCGGGCCTGTGCATCACCAAACTCGACGTGCTCGACGGCATCGACGAACTCAAGCTGTGCACCGGCTACGAACTCGACGGCCACATCACCGACATCCTGCCCATGGGTGCCGAAGAGATCGAGCGCTGCAAGCCGATCTACGAAACCATGCCCGGCTGGAGCCAGAGCACGGTCGGCGTCACGGAGTACGACAAGCTGCCCGCGGCCGCGCAAAAATACCTGCACCGCATCGAGGAAGTGACCGGCGTGCCCATCGACATGATCTCCACCAGCCCGGACCGCGACCACACCATCCTGCTGCGCAACCCCTACGCCGCCGCTTGACCGGATACCCGCCACAGCTTTAGCCAAACAGCCTGCCGCCCCCTGAAACGGGCGCAGGCAGCGAATACATCAGGAGCGCCACCCATGTTGACAGAAGACGGCAAGCATCTCTATGTGAGCTATGACGAATACCACAACCTGATCGAGAAACTGGCCATCAAGATCCACCAGTCCGGCTGGCAATTCGACACCATCCTGTGCCTGGCCCGCGGCGGCATGCGCCCCGGCGACATCCTGTCGCGCATCTTCGACAAGCCGCTGGCCATCATGTCCACCAGCTCCTACCGTGCCGATGCCGGCATGACGCAGGGCAACCTCGACATCGCCCGCTTCATCACAACGCCCAAGGGCGAGATCGCCGGCAAGGTGCTGCTGGTCGACGATCTGGCCGATTCCGGCCACACGCTCAACGCCGTGATCCACCAGCTCAAGAACAACTACAAGCCCATCACCGAGCTGCGCAGCGCCGTGATCTGGACCAAGGGTGTTTCCACTTTCCAGCCTGATTATTCGGTCGAACTGCTGCCCACCAATCCCTGGATTCACCAGCCGTTTGAGGGCTATGACTCGCTGTCACCGGCGCAGCTGATGGCGAAGTGGAAGATTTAGCCCCCACGGTCGCTCACTTCGAGCCTGCGGCAGCTCCCTGCCCCTCGCACTGAGAAAGGGGCCGCTGCGCCTGCGGCCCGGCAAAGCCGATTCCGCGGCCCTTGCTTGGATGGGGACGGCCTTACGGGCGCGGCTTTTGTTCTGCTGCTCTTCAAGCCTCTGAGCTTGCCGTTAATATGCGGTCATGAGCGACATTTCCACCACCCTGATCCACCACCCCTACAAGCCGCCCGCCGGGTTTGACGCGATTCCGCCTGGCGTCTACAAGGCTTCCACCATCGCTTTTCCCACCGTCGCCGCGCTGCGCAGCCGGGACTGGAAGCACAAGACCGGCTACACCTACGGCCTGCACGGCACGCCCACCACCTTCACGCTAGAAGAGCGCGTCGCCACCCTGGAGGGCGGCAAGTACTGCACGCTGGTGCCCAGCGGCCTGGCGGCCGTGGTGCTGGTCGGCATGGCGCTGCTCAAGGCCGGCGACGAGCTGCTGATTCCCGACAACGCCTACGGGCCCAACAAGAGCTTTGCGCAGGGCGAGCTGGCCGCCTGGGGCATCACCCACCGCTTTTACGACGCGATGAACCCCGCCGACCTGGCCGCCAAGCTGGGCCCGAAAACCCGGCTGGTGTGGATAGAGGCGCCGGGCTCCATCACGCTGGAATTCCCCGACATGCCCGCGCTGGTCGCTGCCGTCAAGGCGCACAAGGATACCCACCCCGCAGGCATCGTGACCGCGCTCGACAACACCTGGGGTGCGGGCCTGGCTTTCAACGCTTTTGATCTCGGCCTGGACATCTCGGTCCAGGCGCTGACCAAATACCCCAGCGGCGGCGCCGATGTGCTGATGGGCTCCGTCGTCACGCGCGACGAAGCGCTGCACCACCTGGTCCACTTCTGCCACATGCGCGTCGGCTACGGCATAGGCGGCAACGATGCCGAACTGGTGCTGCGCGGCCTTAACAGCATGGCCTTGCGCTACGCGGCCCAGGACGCCGCCACGCGGGAACTGGCCGGCTGGCTGGCCGGCCAATCCCAGATCGCCACCGTATTGCACCCGGCCTTGCCCGGATCGCCCGGCCATGAGGTCTGGAAGCGCGACTGTAGCGGTGCCGCCTGCCTCATGAGCGCCGTCTTCAAGCCGGAGTTCACCCAGGCACAGGTGGACCGTTTTTGTGACAGCCTGAAACTTTTTAAACTAGGTTACAGCTGGGCCGGCCCCATGAGCTTGTGCGCTCCGTACGACATCCCGGCGCTACGCACCACGCCCTGGCCCTACAAAGGCGGCCTGGTGCGCTTTTCGGTAGGCCTGGAGGCCGTCGCCGACCTGCGGGCCGACATTGCGCAGGCCCTGGAAAAAGCCTGATCCAAAAGCGGGGCAAACGCCTGGTATCCAGTGGCGGCAATGCAGTACAGTAAGGCTTACTTATTCAGATGAAAGCACGCAGTGGCAACTCCCAACTATTCCTACGAAAAGCGCCAGAAAGAGCTTGCGAAAAAACGCAAAAAAGAAGAAAAGCTCAAGCGCAAGGCCGAGGGCAAGCCGGATGATGTAGCTGACGATGGGAACGATGCGCCGCCCAATGACGGCGATGCGCCGGCTGGCGTGCCACCCGCTGACCCGGCGCCCTGAACTTTCAAATTTCCAGTGAAGGATGAGCGTAAACGGTTACCAGCTCATACCCCTCGAAAACCCGGAACACCCAGCGTGTTGCCGGGTTTTTTTGTTGATGGCCGGCGCTTTTGCCGGACGGCATCGCCAGTCTATTTAGGTAACCAGCCCAGTTCCCTGGCATGCAGGCTTTGCACATACAGCCTGTCCGCCGTCTCCGTCACGGCGGTTGTTTCGGGATAGGCACCTGTCGGGTCCTGCAGGTCGGCCACCACTTTTCCTTCTTCCGTGAACGCCACCACGTGGCCATAGGCCTTGGGAATAGGCCACAAGGCGCGAGGCAGGCGCAGTATGAGCTTGCGCATGAAGGGCTTGCGGGCCAGGCCGTCAATCGTCGGGTTGCGCGGCTTGACGAGGCCCACCCATACCTTGCCGTCCAGGCCACGCATCAGGTTGTCGGGGTAGCCCGGCAGATTGTCAAAAAGTGGCTGGAGGCCGCTGCCGGGCTGGCCGACGTCCTGTTCCCGCGCATCCACCGGCAGTTTCCAGATGCGGTATCTGCCGGTTTCGGCCACAAACAGCGAGCGCTCGTCCTGGCTCAAGGCCACGCCGTTGGCAAAGCTCAGGCCCTTGGCCACGACGCGGGTGGCTAGGGTCGCCGGGTCGTACTCAATGACCCGGCCGGTGGCGGACTGCTCCAGGATGTCGAGAATGCTGGCTTCGAAGGTGCCGCCCCATTGCCGGGCCCCAAAGCGGGTGGATGCGTCGCTGAAGTACACCTTGCCATTGCGTGCCACCACCACCGCATTGGCATACAGAATCGGGCTGCCACCGGACTTGTCCGCCAGCACCGTCACTTTCCTGTCCGGCGAAATCGACAGCAGGCCTTTGAACGCATCGGCGGCGATGAGATTACCGGCGGCATCGAAATCAAAACCAAGTACGCGGCCACCGGTGTTGACCACCACTTCCTGGCCGCTCCCGTCGGGATTCATCCGCAGGATGGCGCCGCTGGCCACCGTGGCGTAGAGTTTTCCATCCCGGGCCACTACCAAATGTTCAGGACCTGCTTCGGCCCCCAGCGGGATGGTTTTCAGCTTGGCGAGTTTGTTGTTGGCGGCGAAAGGGCCGCTGTAGCCGGGTGCCGTGGGCGCTTCCCAGCTTTGCGGCGCGACGGGCACCGGCCACAGGCACAGGTAGGCGGCCAGCCCGGCCAGGGCGATACCGATGGCGGCAAGGATTTTTTTCATGGTGTTTTCTCCTCCCTGAGAATCGCTTCCGCCAGCCCCCCCAGGGTCTGCTTCGACCGGTCGGCCGCGCGGAGCGCCGTGGCCTTGGGGTACTGGCTGAAGTTGCGCTCCATGGAGCGTGCATAGCCCGGGTCGTAGTGAAGGGTGAGCAGTTCGCGGACCACAGAGGCCACGTCGCCGCCGCGGGCGCGCGCCTGCCAGTCCTGCACCACGGCCTTGCCGCGGGCCTCCGTCAAGGCGCCCAGGCGTTCGCAGAAGTGTTCGATGTCCTGCACGAAAAAGGCATAGTCCTCCAGCAGCAGCGCGACGCGCTCGTCCTCCGAAAGCTCGATCTGCAGGCAGGGGCTGGCCCGCATGGCAGCGATCAGGCCATCGGGCACCGCCACGTTGCCGACCTTTTTACTTTCGCTTTCAACATAGACCGGCCTGGCCGGGTCGAAGCCGCGCAAGGCGGACCAGATGCCGCTGTCAAAGGCTTTCTGCCTGGGCTGCTGAACGCCGGGAATCGCACCCAGCACCGAGCTGCGGTGGTTGGCCAGCGCCTCCAGGTCCAGTACCTGCGCGCCTTGGTCTGCCAGGGCCTGCAGCAGCCGGGTCTTGCCCGAGCCGGTGGGGCCGCAGACCACCCGGTAGCGCAGGCGCGCGGCCAGTTGCGGCAGGTCGGCCAGCAGCGCCGCCCGGAAGGCCTTGTAGCCGCCGTCCACCAGCGTGACCCTGAAGCCGATCTGGTCCAGCACCAGCGCCAGCGAGCCGCTGCGTTTGCCGCCGCGCCAGCAGTAGAGCAGGGGCTGCCATTCACGTGGCTTGTCGAGCACGTCACGCTGTATGTGTTCGGCGATGTTTTTCGCCACCAGTGCCGCCCCCAGTTTTTTGGCCTCGAACTGGCTGATCTGCTTGTATTTGGTGCCGACGATCTTCCGCTCCTCGTCGTGCAGGCTGGGCCAATTCAGCGCGCCGGGCAGATGGTCTTCGGCGTATTCGCCCTCGCTGCGGGCATCGATGACGTCGGAGTAGCGGCCCAGCGCGGAAAGCGCTTCTTCGGCGGAAATACGTTCAAGCGTCACTTGATCAGTTTCTTGAGTTCGGGCCACACATTGGCCAGCATGCGGGCCTGCGATTGCTCGTTGGGGTGGATGCGGTCGGCCTGGAAGCTGGCCACCGGGTCGGTGGCGTCCGCGATGCCTTTCAGGAAAAACGGCACCAGCGCGACCTTTTCCGCCTTGGCGATCTTGGTGAACAGCCCCGAAAAGGTTGCCGCGTAGGCACTGCCGTAGTTGGGCGGCACCTGCATCCCGACCAACAGCACGCGCGCGCCGGCCTTTTTGGCGGCCTGCGTCATCGCGCTGAGGTTTTGCTCGGTCATGTCCAGCGGCAGGCCGCGCAGGGCGTCATTGCCGCCCAGCTCTATCACCACCACGGCGGGCTTGTGCTGCGCCAGCAGGGCCGGCAGGCGTGAGCGGCCGCCCGAGGTGGTGTCGCCGCTGATGCTGGCGTTGACGACCCGGGCGTTCTTTTTCTCGTCAGCCAGCTGCTTTTCCAGCAGAGGCACCCAGCCCGTTCCGCGCTTGAGGCCGTATTCGGCGCTCAGGGAGTCACCGACGACCAGCACGGTAGTGGCCTGGGCGGCGGAGGCGGGCGCCTGCGCGTGGGCGGCCGGCACCGCGCCCAGCAAGGCGGCCGCGAGCAGCGCGGCCAAAGGTTTTACCAGGCGGCTCGCCGTTTGGATGGCAAGCTTGGTAAAGTCGGATTTCATATTTTCTGACAAGGCTGACATGTTTGAACCCGCGGTGAGTGGCGTGAATGATGCTTCCATGGCCTCCACAGCGCCTGGCATTTCCGGTGCGGCTGCAAAGCTTGAGGCATCAATTATTTCCGTGGAGCACGTTTTCAAGTCGGTCACCGACTCCACCGGCACATTGGCCATTTTGCGCGATATTGACTTCGCGCTCGCCGCGCGCGAAACCGCCGCCATTGTCGGCGCCTCGGGTTCGGGCAAAAGCACCTTGCTGTCCATCATCGCTGGCCTGGACACCCCCACCGAGGGCACGGTCAAGCTGGCCGGGCAGGACTTGTTCGCCCTCAGCGAAGACGACCGCGCGACCCTGCGTGCCCAGAAGGTCGGTTTTGTGTTCCAGAGCTTCCAGCTCATGGGCAACCTGAGCGCGCTGGAGAATGTCATGCTGCCGCTGGAGCTGTCGGGCGTCCGGAACGCCCGCTCGCAGGCCACCGAGATGCTCAAGCGGGTCGGCCTGGGGGAGCGGCTGGGCCACTATCCCAAGGTGCTGTCGGGCGGCGAACAGCAGCGTGTGGCGCTGGCCCGTGCCTTTGTGGTGCAGCCGGCGGTGCTGCTGGCCGACGAGCCCACCGGCAGCCTGGATTTCGCCACCGGCGAGACCGTCATGTCGCTGATGTTCGAGCTCAACCGTGAACTCGGGACCACGCTGGTGCTGGTGACCCATGACCAGGGCATCGCCGCGCGCTGCGAGCGGCGCATCACCATAGACGCGGGCCGGGTCGTTTCGGCCTGAACTTGCCCGGGGCTTCAGCGCCCCGTGTGCAGTTTTTGCGCCGCGGCCAGGAACTTCGCCCTGTCGTCGGGTTTGTCGATCAGCTGCGCCAGGGCCTTGGCCAATGCGCCCAGGCTGGTGTGGCGCGCCGATTCCTTGCGCACCAGTGTCTTGGCCAGCGGGCCGATGTAAAGGCTCAGCATGCGTTCGAGCTGGGCCTGTAGTTCCGCGCTGAAATGCTGCAGGTTGATGGAAGTCGAGGTCGCCGACGGCGATGACGGGCCCGTGGGGCGGCTCATGTCCTGGGGCCGCAGGCCGGACACCGGCATGGAATGCAGGCGGCTGGGCGTACCTGTGGTGGCACCTATGGCGCTTGTGGCGCCGGTGCGTGGACCCGAGGCCCCATGCAGCCCCGAATGCACGGGCATGCTGGCATTGCGCGGTCGCGCAAAGGCCTCGCGCGCCGTCGCGTCGGGGATGGAGACGGCCAGCAGGTCGCGCAGGCCCTGGGCGCTCACCGTGCGCGGCACCGCCTTTTTGACCAGCACCCGGGCCAGCGGGCCGATCAGCTTGGCCAGCTCGGCCTCGATGTCGTGCACCATTTCCGGCGTGAGCGAGGCCAGCGCGGCGAACGAGGCCGTGTGCTCGAACTCCAGGTTGCGCGATGCCGCGGCTGCCGCCGGCGCGGCATTCGGGTCCAGCACCGCGTAGATCTCGTGCGAGCGCAGGTGCTTGTCCATGTGCGGGCCGAGGTAGTCGAAATGGCCGGCCGCGCTGTCGGTGATGCGCGAGATCACGTCGTAATAGGCCCGCGAGACCACCACCTGGTTGGGCCTGGCGAAGTCCATGATGCGCTGGGCCACGTTGATGCCGTCGCCCACCACGTTGACCCGGTTGTTGATGTCGAACACCATGCGGATGGGCCCCAGGTGCAGGCCCACACGCAGGGACAGCTTGCGGCCGTACTTCTGCGCCAGCAGGTCGCGCAGCAGCAGGGCCGACTGCAGCGCCTCCTCGGGGTCGCCGAGGAAACAGATCGCCGCGCCGTCGCCGGTGTCTATCATGATGCGCGACGACTCCTTCACGCCGCCTATGGCCTTGGTGATCAGTTCGTTGAACAGCGCCTTGACCACCACCTGCTGGTCCACCGAATAGGTGGAGTAGGACACCAGGTCCAGGAACATGATGGTGCCCAGCACGTTCTTGCGCAGGTTCTCGGCGCTGTTGAGCGGGATGGACTGTGTATTGGCGGCGTAGGCGAGCAGGGCGTTGTCGGGCGGCGCGGCGGTGGTCGTCCTGCTTTCGGCGGGTGCCGGCGCGGGTGCGGGTGGGGGAGGCGGGGCCGCAGGTGTGGGGGGCGCCAGTACGCTGGCCGCGCGCAGCGTCTGCGTCTTCACGAAGTCCGAACTCAGCAACGCCTGGCGCAGCGCAGCCACATCCTGCGGCCGCTGGTTTTCGTTGGGCGTCATCGCCCAGTCGATGGCGCGCAGCAGCGGCGCGCCGAAGACCACCGCGCTGGCGGTGTCGGCGGCCTTGGGCATGCTGTCCTCGCGCACGCGCGAAGCCGATTCCATGGGTTTGTGGCCGGTCGTCATCCAGTACATCACCGCGCCCAGCGAATAGACGTCCGTCCACGGCCCCTGGTGGCCTTTGCTGTGGTACTGCTCGAACGGCGCGAAGCCCGGGCTCACGATGTTGGTCATGTCCTGGTTGCCGGTGACGCGGCGCGCGGCGCCGAAGTCCAGCAGCACCGGCGTGCCGTCTGCGCGGATGTAGATGTTGTCCGGCTTGATGTCGCGGTGCAGGAAGTTCACCTTGTGCACGGCCTCCAGGCCGTCCATCAGCGGGTAGATGATCTTCAGCAGGCCCTGCTGGTCCAGCGCGGGTTGCTTGGCCAGCCAGCGCTTGAGCGGGTCGCCCGACTCGTACTCCATCACGATGTAGGCCGTGCCGTTTTCCTTGAAGTAGCGCAGCACCCGCACGATGTTGGGATGGCGAAACGACGCCAGCGCGCGCGCCTCGTCGAGGAAGCGCTCCAGGCCCCACTGGAACTGCCCCTTGTTTTCGCTGGACCGCACGCTGACCGACAGGTCGGCCGCGCGCACCGCCAGCTCGCCCGGAAAGTATTCCTTGATGGCCACCGGCAACTGCAGGTTGATGTCCTGGGCCAGGTAGGTGATGCCGAAGCCGCCGCCGCCCAGCATTTTGTCGATGCGGTATTCAAAGACCGTCTGCCCCGGCATCAGCGCGGCCGCGTCGCCGTCGCCAACGACAGCCGGCGCGGCGCCGTCGGGGCGCACGGGCTGGGTACGGGTCTTGTCTTCAGGGTCGGTCATGCGTGCGCGGTCGTCGTGGGGTCGTGAAGTTCGATGCGTCTCAGTCGCCGCGGTCTATCATCTGCATGGCTTTTTCCAGGCTGCGGCGCATGCGGTTGAAAGAGCTGCCCAGCACGGCCACCTCGTCCTTGCCGCCGTCCGCGAATTCGGGCACCTCGAAGTCGCCGGTGCTGACCTTGTCGGCCGCCTGCGACATGCGGCGTATCGGCCGCACGATGAGCCAGCTTAGCATCAGGTTGAGCACCACGAACACCACCACAAACACCGCCGCCAGCGAGGCCATGAAGGTCTTGAACGTGCGCTCGGCATTGCGGATGGGGATCTCCATGGGCACCGTCACCACCTGCGCGCCAATGATTTCATTGTGTTTCCAGCCGAAGCCGTTGGCTTCGCCGTAGATCTTGATCATGCTGGCCGGTGCGGCCGCCGGCACGCTGTGGCACTGCAGGCAGGCCGCGTTGGTAATCTGGATCGGCTTGGCAATGTAGAGCAGCCGGCCCGTGGCCGCCGCGCGCTCCGAAATGAGTTCTTTCGAATCGGCGTTCTGGCGGAACTGCTGGACGATGTCGGCTTCCCAGTCGGTGGCGCGATCGCGCGGGTTGGTCGGGTTCAGCGTCGCTTCCTTGTAGCCGTAGTCGCGGTACTTCTTCTGGATATTGCCCAGGGTTTCGGTGGCCGCATAGGCCGGCACGGTCTGCGGCAGGAAGACCTCTTCGAGCTGCTTGTCCAGGTGTGGCTTGATCTGCTCCACCGTGTAGGCGCGCACCGAGAGGGCGGTGTCCATCATGAGCCGCGCATTGCGCAGCACTTCCTCACGCGCGTTTTCCTGCAGCAACTGGCGCGACATGAACCCGGCGGCGCCGAAGCCGGCCAGGAACACCACGACCAGCACCAGGTTAAATTTAAGCCTCAATCCCATAACGACCCCACTTGTGTATGTTTTTGTCGCGAAGCGTCGTCAGCCTGCGCCGGCCAACAAATTGTTACTATTTTAGTCTTACCCAGCACGCATTGTGACCGCCGGTCGGTCCTGGCGCACCGGTAGTAATGCCAATGAGTGGTCAATGAGGGGTGAAGAGTCCGGGCCGCCCAGACTCCTGGCAGTGATAATCCCCGCATGTCATCCACCCCCAAAGTCCTTTTTGGCTTCCATGCCGTCGGCGTCCGCATCAAAACCTCCCCCAAGTCCGTCCTGGAGGTGTTTTTTGACGCCTCGCGCCGCGATGCCCGCATGCGCCAGTTCACCGACCGGGCCCGCGAGGCCGGCATACGGCTGATCGAATCCGACGGCCTGCGCCTGGCCAAAATGTGCGGCAGCCACGGCCACCAGGGCGTGGTGGCCCGGGTCGATGCGCTGGCCCAGGTCAAGTCACTCGACGAACTGCTCGAGCAGCTCGAAGAAGCCGGCACGGCCCAGCCGTTGCTGCTGGTGCTGGACGGCGTGACCGACCCGCACAACCTGGGCGCCTGCCTGCGTGTGGCCGACGGCGCCGGCGCCCATGCGGTGATCGCTCCCAAGGACCATGCGGCCGGTATCAACGCCACCGTCGCCAAGGTCGCCAGCGGCGCGGCCGAAACCATGCCTTATTTCATGGTCACCAACCTGGCCCGCACCCTGGGTGAGCTCAAGGAACGCAACATCTGGTGCATAGGCACCAGCGACGATGCTGAAAAAACCATTTACGACGTGGACTTGAAAGGCCCGGTCGCCCTGGTGCTGGGCGCCGAAGGCGAGGGCATGCGCCAGCTCACGCGCAAGACCTGCGACGAACTCGTCAGCATCCCCATGCGTGGGGCGGTGGAAAGCCTGAATGTGTCCGTGGCCAGCGGCGTGTGTCTGTACGAAGCCTTGCGCCAGCGGCGTCAGGCGTCCTGAAGCCGGGCGTTAACGGGCCCTAGACCAGCCCGTACCAGCCCAGCAGCGCGCCCGCGCCCAGCAGCCACAGCAAATGGATGCGGGTGCGCCAGACGATGACGGCCGAGGCGGCGGTCAGCAGCCATACCGGCCAGTCCTTCAGCGAACTGCCGTTGGCGGCGGCCAGGATCCAGCTGGTGGCGATCAGCAAGGCCACCACGATGGGGGCCATGCCCTGCTTGAAGGCGCGCACCGCCCGCAGTTCGCGATTGCGGTGGCCCCATTGCGCCGCCGTATAGGTCAGCGTGGTGCTTGGAATCAAAATGCCGAGCAGTGACAGGAACACGCCCAGCAGCCCGGTCAGCATGCCGCCGGCGTTCAGGCCCACGTTCCAACCCATCAAGGCGATGAACAGCACGTTAGGTCCCGGCGCTGACTGCGCGATGGCGATGGAGGCGTTGAACTGCGCGTCGGTCAGCCAGTGCTGCTTGTCGACCAGGAAACGGTGCATGTCGGGCGCGGTGCTGATGGCCCCGCCCACCGACAGCAGCGACAGCGAGAGGTAGTGCAGGAACAGGTCGAACCATTCCCGCGCGCCGAAAACCAGGTGCAGCGTTGGCAGTTGTTCGTTCATGGCTGGAGCCTGCGGTAGGCCAGCACGCAGGCCGTGAAGCCCAGGCTCAGCAGCACGTAAGCCAGCGGAATGCGCAGCAGTGCAATGGACACAAAACACAGCAGGCCCAGGCCCGCGCACAGCCGCAGGCCCAGCACGTTCTTCTTGAGCGCGCCAAAAAGCTTGAGGCCGGTCGCCCCGATCAGCCCGGCCGCCACCGCGGCCATGCCGCGCAGCGCGCCCGCCACGCCGGGATGGCCGGCGAACTGGGCATACAGCACCGCCAGCAGCAGTACCAGCACCAGCGGCAGCGTCAACATGCCGGCCAGCGCCACCATCGCGCCCTTGAGGCCGAAGTAGCGCCCGCCCACCATCAAGGAAAGGTTCACCACATTGGGGCCCGGCATGATTTGCGCCACCGCCCAGTCTTCGATGAACTCCTCACGCGTCATCCAGCGTTTTTTTTCGACCAGCTCACGCTGCACGACGGCGAGGACGCCGCCGAAACCCTGCAGGGCCAGCAGGGTGAATGAAACAAAGAGGTCGGTGAGGGATTTGGGTTGCGGGCGCTCTTCCGCGGGCAGGGGGCTCATGCGCCCATTATCGCCGCGCGCACCGCATGCCCCGGCCGGCCCGCGAGAAGCCGAGGTGCTTCATCCGCTATTAAAACAATAGCTCGCTCTTCGTTATTCACGAGGGCTAACGCTCAAAGCCTTGGAAACTTCCGGCCCTGTACGCCTAAAGCTTTAGCGCCCAGGTTTCGCCAACCAATTCATGACCAAAACCCTGATACGGCTCACTCTTGACCAGTTCAAAGCCGCGCCTGGCGTAAATCGCGCGCGCCGCCGTCAGGCAGCTGTTGGTCCAGAGCACCATTTTTTTGTAGCCCTTGGCGCGCGCGAACGCGATGCATTCGTCCGACAGGCGCCCGCCAAGACCCAGTCCGCGCGCCCCAGGCGTGAGGATCAGCATGCGCAACTGCGCCACCGTGGCCGACTTGCGCACCACGAACACCGCGCCCACGCGCTCGCCGTCCAGTTCGGCGATCCAGCATTTCTCGCAGTCGGGCCGGTGGTGCTTAAGGTACTTGCCCGCGATGTCGGCCACCAGCGCCTCGAACTCGCTGTTCCAGCCGTATTCGCGCGCGTAGATCTCGCCGTGCTGCTGCACCACCCAGCCCATGTCGCCCGGCTGCGGGTCGCGCAAGACGACGGTGCGCGTCGCCGCGGCCTCGTCGGGCCCGGCCAGCAGGCGCTGCACCGTGGTCATCGCGCCCACCACCTTGTGCTGGTCTTGCGGTGGCAGCGCCGCGAGCAGGGCGGCCGCCTCGTCGCGCGACTGCTGCTGCAGCGGTGCGAACGCCGAGTGACCGGCCTCCGTCAGCTTGAGCAGGCTCTGCCGCGCGTCGGCCGGCGAAGGCACGCGCGCCAGCCAGCCCTTGCCTTCAAAGCGCCGCAGGATACGGCTCAGGTAGCCGGCGTCCAGCGACAGGTCGCGCCTCAGCTCGGTGGCCGTCGGCTGGTCGCGGTGGGCAAGTTCGTAGAGCACCCGCACCTCCGTCAGCGAGAACTCGCTGCCCAGGTAAGGGTCGAGCACGCCGATGCGCTGGGTGTAGAAGCGGTTGAAACCGCGGATCGCCTTGATGTGGGCGGTGCTGGCGGCTGGCGCGGAAGGCGCCGGAATGAGGGGAGTGGGGAGGGTAGGGGAGTTTGACGAGGCCATGCGGCTATCGTCAAGCAATTAATTGACAAAGTCAAGTAATTGGGGTTTCTACCCTCCGACGGGGTAGCGCCAATCCGGCCTCAGATCACCCGCCGCGGCGCCGCCGTCGCCGCATCACCGCTGTTGGGCGCGCCGGTCGGTTCTATCAGCAGCAAGTGCGCTTCCTCTACCGCGCGCGGCCGGTGCCGCACGCCGCGCGGCACCACATGGAGCTGGCCGGGCTTGAGCATCACGGTGGGCCGGCCCTCGATATCGATGTGCAGCTCACCCTTGAGCACCAGGAAGAAGTCGTCGCTGTCGGGGTGCGAATGCCAGCTGTACTCACCCTGGACCTTGACCACCATCACGTCGTGGCCGTTGAACTCGCTCACGGTGCGCGGCTGCCAGTGGCCTTCAAAACTCGCGAGCTTGGCCTGCAGGTCTATGGCGTCTGTTTTCATGAAAATTCCTCTTGCGTGTATGAAAGAAGAGAGTCTGCTTGTCCGTGCCCGCCGCGTCTTGTACGATTGTTTCATGCACCATGCCCAGGAAACCACCGCCAAAGACTGGGCAAACTTTCGCCCGGGCGCCCTGGCCGGCGTGACGCAGATGAAGGCCCACTTCACCGAGCACAGCTTTGAGCGCCACAGCCACGAAACCTATTCCATAGGCGTCACCGCCTCCGGCGTGCAGACTTTTCATTGCGGCGGCACGCTGCACGCCAGCCTGCGCGGCGACGTCATCCTCTTCAACCCCGACGAGCCACACGACGGCCAGCGCGGCACGCAGGAGGGTTTCGGCTACAGCATGCTGTACGTGGCGCCCCAGGTGGTCGACGAATGCCGCGACAAGGAGGCAGGCGTCGACATGGCCGCCTACTTTCGCCAGCCCGTGGTGCGCGACGCGGCCATGGGCCGCGCGCTGGCGCAGGCCATAGGCGCGGCCGGGCAGGCCCAGGAGTCGCTGCGCGCCGAGGAGCTCACGCGTGATGTGCTGGTGCGGCTGCTGCAACGCTACGGTGAACGGCGCAGCGCGGGCGACGACACCAAGGCCGCCGGCGCCGCCCGCATGGCCCGCATCCGCGACTACCTGCGCAGCCACTACGGCGAGGACATCACCGTCGAAGCCCTCGCACGCGAGGCCGGCCTCTCGCGCGTGCACCTGACCCGCGCCTTCGCCCGGCAGTTCGGCGTGCCGCCGCATATCTATCTCAACGCCGTGCGCCTGGAACGCGCCCAGTCCGCCATGCTGGCCGGGCAGGGCCTGGCCGAGGTCGCAGCCGCCTGCGGCTTCGCCGACCAGAGCCATTTCAGCCGGCGCTTCAAGGGCAGTGTGGGTCTGGCGCCAGGGGCCTGGTTGCGGCAGATGAAGTCTGCAGGGGGACTTTCCGGTGACAGCGCATAAAGCGAGCAAAAGCGAAAATATCGGTACAGTCATCTACCCATGACGGCAAGAAAACGTCTCCTTATTGCATTTGCCGGCTGGATACTGCTCGGCCTGGCCGTCATCGCCTATAAGGGACCGCATGCAAGGGGAAGCGCGCTCTTCGTGGTGTGGTCCCTGTATGCGGTCTTCGCAGGAGTCTGGGTTGTCATGCCGCTGCTGAAAATAGTCGATGCCGCCATGCGCAAAGAAAAAGCACGCGAGTCAAGCCGTCCGGATCAAAGCTAGCGGCCAGGGCTGCCTGTCCTGATTCCCTGGTTCATTGTGAGGAGGCCGTTTGCGGCCTGCGACCCTAGAATCGCGGCAGGAATTGCTCCCATTCATCAGAAAACGGTTCGAGAGGAGTTTGCCGATGCGTTCAGTTCTCTTCACGGCTACAGCGGCCGTGTTGCTCACGGCCTGCGCGAGCCCGCCCTCGCCGGAATTCATGGAGAAGGCCGCCGGCGAGCGAGTCTATGGCGTGGTGGTCTCGCTGTCGGACGTCCCTGACAGCGATATCCTGGCCAGCAGCGCATGTATGCGGCGCGATATCGTGTGTGCCATGTCCTTGCAGGCCAGGGAGAACCAGTACGCGGCGCTCGCCGTCTCCGGCCGCAATGTGGTGGGCAAGGTGCTGGTTCCGAGCGGCATGGGGTTCAGTCCCGGAGACATTCTGCAAGCCGAGGTTTCGCGCGACCCGGCGCGTCCTTCCAGGTTCACGGCCATGGGCGTGAGGTCGCACCAGCGCGGCCCCAACTGCGATTGGGTGGACGGCAGTGTTTCCGCGGGCAAGGGTGGTGTCGCCTGTTTTGGCTGGTCTTATAAGAGTTTGCTTTAACCGGTGTCGGTAAGGCTCCGTGCAGTCTGCTGGGCAGTCAATCAACTTCAAGGTGGCTTTCCCGCTCATGTACGACGCCAACTTTTTCTCAGCCGCGCTGTTTCTGCTTTCAGCGCTTGGAATTACGGCTTATGCCCTGTATGCAAGGCGTCATTCGGGGGAAAGCCGCATCGACGTGGCAATGCGGCAGTTTCAGGAAAGTGCCGTTCACTCGAATGATCCGAGATTTGCATTTGAAGGCCGGAGCGCGGTAGTCGTCCGTCAAGACGAAGACCACAGCAACGGTGAGAACACGACTTACGCCCTGACTGTTTATGCCAGGAATCAATACGGCGAGTACTTTGTTTTCAGGTCGGATGGAAAGAAGCCTTCCGTCAATTACCTCGAGCATCGCCTGGCGCGGATCATCTTGAAGCATGAATACCTTGACCCCCTCAAGATCTAGTCCATTGTGGGGAGGCAACCCGCAGGCCGGCCGCCTAGAATCGTTGCGGGACCTGGTCCCGTCCATCCCCTCAACATCCCGCTACACGGATGACAATCATGGCAAGAGACATCATTCGAACCTTCGACGCTCCAAGCCCGCCACCGACCCACAGCCAGGCGGTGCGGGCCGCAGGCCTTGTGTTCGTCTCGGGCACGGGGCCGCACGATCCCGCCACCGGGAAGATTGCGGGCGAGACCATCCAGGAGCAGACCCGGCAGTGCCTGCACAACGTGTCGGCGATCCTCAAGGCGGCGGGATCTTCCCTCGACAAGGTCGTGAGCGCCACCGTCATCATCCTGGAAGAGGCCGACTTCGCGGGCATGAATGAAGAGTGGCTCAAGTGGTTTCCGGTGAACCCACCCGCGCGGCAGGGCGCGAAGCTGCCGGTTCGGGTGCCAGGGCTCAAAGTGTCCATCGCGGTGATTGCCGAGGCCTGAGCGCTTCGCTCAAAAAAGCGCTGATCCCGCCCTCATGATTGACGCCTTCGCCGTCCTCTGCTGCTTTATCGGCGGCCTGTTCCTGGTGGGGGCCTGGAAGGTCCTGGTTTCCAGGCACGAGCCGGAAATCCGGACGCGACCCGTGCGTTGGGTCGACATACTCCTGGAACTTCTGACAGATGGCGGCTGGATCGAGATGACCGCTGTCGACCGGTTCACCGCAGTCCTTGTGCTGTTTGCCATTGGCATGTTCTTTCTCTGGGGCGGGCTGTATATCGGGCTGGCCTGGGGCGATGTTGTCGTGGTGTGATGCCGAAACGCATCGGGGCGCGAAGCTGCCTGTTCTGGAACGTTTGGGCTGAAAGTGTCTATTGCGGCGATGGCCGATGCTGGATAAAACGATCACGTCAAACTTCAGGCCCTTGACCATGACAAACATCACCGTTGAATACCGCCACAACTACCCGCTTGATCCCGTGGACGTCGTGCGCGTCTTCGAGCAATCAGGCATCAAGCGTCCCACGGCCGACCTTCCGAGGATTGCCCGCATGTTCTCCGCGCCCAGTCTGCTGCTGTCAGCATGGGTGGGCAATGAGCTGGTGGGCCTGAGCCGCTCGCTGACCGACCATGCCTATTGCTGCTACCTGTCGGACCTCGCCGTGGACAAAAAATACCAGGGCGCCGGCATCGGCAAGGAACTGATCCGGCGCACACAAGCCATCATCGGGGACCAGGTGTCCCTGATCCTGCTCTCGGCGCCCGATGCCATGTCTTACTATCCCGCGCTGGGGTTTGAGCAGGCCGGCAATGCCTTCGTCATACGACGAAAGCAATAAGACTTTCCGGTCGCTCGCCTGGCCGCATCGCCGCACGCTGCGAATGCGGCGTTCTCCTACACAATGTTACGAACGGCTTGGCTATATTGAAGTGGCGAGCCCTGTGAGGGGCGCGCATCACTCCTCTGGATTTACCAGTTTTGAGGCCCGGGCCGCCCGGGGTTTTTTTTGCCCTGGTCTCTTGGGGGGCCCGTATTTGTACGCAGCAGCAAGCCTTATTTTCATGCCGTGAACCTGCGCGGAGTGCCGAAGCAGGAGATTGACCGCTATGACCCTCACTACCGTTCTTCCCGTGGATTCAGTCAGCATCGAACGGTTCCGCCTGCTGGTCGATTCCGTGGTCGATTACGGGATTTTCATGCTCGATCCGGGCGGCCACGTGGTGTCATGGAATACCGGCGCGACCCGCATCAAGGGTTACGTCGCCGATGAGGTGATGGGGCGGCATTTCTCCATGTTTTACACGGACGAAGCCCGGGCCACCGGATGGCCCCAGCAGGAACTCAAACTCGCCAAACAGAACGGCCGCTTCGAGGATGAAGGCTGGAGGGTCCGCAAGGATGGCTCGCGTTTCTGGGCCAATGTGGTCATCACCTCGCTGACCGATCCGGACGGAAGCCATGCGGGCTTCGCCAAGGTGACCCGCGACCTCACCGAAAGGCGCAGGCACGAGCAGGCCCTGCGGGAAAGCGAAGAACGGCTGCGCCTGATGGTGGAGGGCGTGCAGGACTATGCCATCTACATGCTCGATCCCGAGGGCATCATCCAGAGCTGGAACACGGGTGCGCAAATCCTCAAAGGCTACAGCGCGGCCGAGGCTATAGGCCGCCACTTCAGCCTGTTTTACCGGCCCGAGGAACTGGCGCTCGGCATGCCCGAGAACGAGCTGCGGGCAGCGCTTGAAAAAGGCCGGGCGGAAGAAGAGGGCTGGCGGGTCCGCAAGGACGGTTCCCGCTTCTGGGCCAATGTCGTCATCACCGTCATCCGGGACGCCGAAGGGCAGTTGCGCGGCTTCGCCAAGATCACCCGCGACATGTCCGAGCGCCGGCGGCTGGAGGAACTGGAGCGTTCCAGCCGGCGCATGAATGAGTTCCTGGCCATGCTCGCGCATGAACTGCGCAACCCGCTGGCGCCCATTCGTAACGCGGTCACCGTCCTGCAGCTCGAGCCCTCGCCGAGCCCGGTCGTCAAAAACAGCCGCGAGATGATAGACCGCCAGCTGACCCACATGACGCGGCTGGTCGATGACCTGCTGGACGTCGGGCGCCTGAGCACGGGCAAGATACGCCTCAAGAAGGAGACCCTCCTCTACAACCAGGTCCTGAGCCGGTCCGCGGAGGCCATGCGCCCCATCATGGACGCCAGGCACCACACTTTTTCGGCGGAGTTGCCGCAGGACGAGGTCTATGTGGACGCCGACGGCATCCGGCTGACCCAGGTGATCCAGAACCTCTTGACCAATGCGGCCAAATACACCCCAGCGGGAGGGCGTATCACGCTGCGATGCTGGGTGGAGGGCGCCCAGGTCTGGACCGAGGTGGCAGACAACGGGCTGGGCCTCACGAAAAGCGCGATCGCGCAGATTTTTGAGTTGTTCTCCCAGGGTGACATGCAGTCCGCCGCCAAGGAAAGCGGCCTGGGCATAGGCTTGACGCTGGCAAAGTCCCTGGTGGAAATGCACGGCGGCGTGCTCAGCGCCGAGAGCGAGGGCCCCGACAAGGGAAGCCGCTTCAGGTTTTCCATTCCCGGGAAAAGTGTGGACAAGGCTGCGGCGACCGATGCACCCGTGAAAAAATTCCTGGTCATTGACGACAACCGCGACGCGGCTGACAGCCTTGCGGAGATTCTCAGGCTGCTGGGACACTCGGCGAAGGTCGCCTACAACGGAGCGGATGCGCTGGAGATCGCAAAAAGCTATGAAGCGTCTGCCGCCCTGGTTGACATCGGCATGCCCGGCATGAATGGGTTTGAAGTCGCCGGCCGTTTGCGCGGCTTGCCGCACGGCGCCGGCATGCTGATCGCGGCCGTCACCGGCTACGGCAATGAAGACGAAAAGAACCGGACCCAGAGCGCCGGTTTCGACTGCCACCTGGTAAAGCCGGTGGATTTCCAGTCCCTGGAAGACCTGATCCAGCGCCTCGGCTGACTGCCGGGAGCCCGTCGCCTGCCTCGGGCTTAGTGGCGCAGGGGTGCGTCCGCCAGCAGCCTTCGCATGGCCAGGCTGTAGGCGACGTCTTCTTTCCATTGCTCGAATTCCGCGCTCGTCGGCATGGGGCCGCTGCCTTGCTGGTGCGCGGCCATCTTGGCGATCAGGCTGTTGTAGCGGCGCTCACGCGCGGAGCTGTCGGCATGCCCGGTGTTCTCGAGGGTAAGGGCTTCGGGAAGGGGCGAATGGGTGGTCAGAACGGCGGGCATGTGTTTCCTTGACGATTACCGAATACTGACAGGTCGGGCGCCGGCACGCCATGTCATTTTGCACACCTTCGCTGGGTAGTTTCCCGAGGGGGATACGCCAGGATGGGGAATGCGGAATATGTCACGGGCGCAGGGCCCTGGCCGGTATATCCCCCAAATAGGGGAGGGCCCGTGGCGTTGTTCGAACCCCGGGCATTCATCGTTTGCGGGTTGCCCGGCCTTGCACGCTCCCTTCCCGGTGGCAGTTCCCCAGCTCGTTTGGGATTAATCCGTCAAGATCCCTAGCCGGTTTTGAACGAAAAAACAGGAACTAATTTCGGTGAAAAGTTCCGTTTCCTTATGATCTTGTTGACGAGCCCTTGCTGTGCAGCATCATCTGGCATCGCTGATTTGTCGCGTTGCCGGACTCACATCACATCCCATGGGTACTTTTACCTCCCAGCCGGAACTTCCCGAAAAGGTAGCCGCCGCTTTTGTCGAGGCAACGGCTGCCCGATGGTCCTTCCCGCAAGTTGAGCTCTACGAAAAAGAGGCCCTGGTGATGCTGACGGTTGAAACGCCGTCGCCGGACGGGCAAGGCATTGATCCGGCGCTCAAACAATCCGTTGCGAAGGCACTCAACCAGCTGATACCCGCAGATCCCCAGCATCAGTTTGGACTCTGGATGGTGGTGTTCTGCTGCGAAGGCCATGTCTACGAGACGATTCATCCGAGTGAATTTAACGACTGAATGCGGGAAGGGCTGAGGAGTCCATTCGCAGGCTGCGCGCCTAGAATCGCCTGCATGATTCATCGATCGCAGAACCTGCATGCGCGCAGGCCGCCCAGCCTCAAAGTCGTTGCAGCGTGCTTTCTGGGTATCGGGCCCTTGCTGTGGATGCCCTGCCTCACGGCGCTCGAGGCATTTTCTTCCGGCGCGATCTCTTGGGGATGGCCGAGCGCAACCCAATTGGCCTCGGGCCTTGGGAACGCGATCTTTCTGGCCTTCTGGTGGTGGGTGATGGCGTTGGCGGGAGGTGTCTGGCTCGCCACCATCGGGTCGACCTTGCTTGCGGCCGTGGCCACCTGGAAAATACTCCATCTCGTCGGCCGTGACTACCCGCACTCCTATCGCTTGCCGGTGGCGCGTTTTGCGATCTGTTTCAGCACGGCGAGTTTAATATCGGCGCTCGCGTTTTTTCTGTGCACCCTAGGGACACCCATGCTTCACGGGCTTTCCCTGATTGGCTCTGTCGTCCTGGTCGGTGGGGTGCTTGGCTTGTTGCTTGGGCTTTGCTTTCGCAAGATGATTTCTGATGCCAACGCCTCGTCGCTTGAGGGGCCCAGGAACGGGATATCGCCATGACCGGGCTTGCGCGGCGTCGCCTCATTGCAGCAGCCGTAGCGATCAGCGCGTGCGCCACCGCACTGGCCACCAGCTCCGTTTCATTCGAAGCCGAGGGCTATCTTCTGGACATCGTCGTGGGTGGCGACAGCCGGCCGTCCATTGCCGGCCTCAGCATTGCCATGCCTGGGAGCACCCGTAGCGTGGAGATTCCTGTGCGCCACCTCAAGGTCGAGGCCTTTGACACTACGCAGAAGGTGTTGCTGCTCCGATTCACCAATCCTGGAGATCCGCATCTGCCAGGGGATTTTTTCCTCAGCGTCAGAAATGACGCCGGTATATTGCAGATTCAGGGGAAGCCGGTCGCGGGCCGTTTTTCCTGGGGACTGTAGGCGGTGATCGCCTCGTTGTTGAATGCAGAACATGGCAATAAACCCTCTTGATGTGGATGACGGGGCAATACACCCCGGCACGCGCACGTCGCTATTCCTGCCTTCGCCCTTGCTGGCGGATTGCGTGTGTGCGTATGTGGTGCGCGACACCCTGGACGCCCAACTGAGTCCCAAACAAAGCTTCAGCCATTTGCCGGTATCTCCGCTGGTCAGTATTGTCTGGTTGATTCGCGGTGGACGATCATCAATGCAGATCGGTGTTGACGACTGGCCCCCGTCGTCAAGGCGGGTTGTCTTGCGCGGCCCCCGCACGCAACCCAGCGTCTGGAAAAACCACGGCCCCGCTGTTGGATTTTCATTGACTATTTTTCCGGATGCCTTTCATGCACTGACACATTTGAATGTGGCCGGTTTGCTGGATCAGGCCAGGAATTTACAAACCGTGCTCGGCAAGGACTGGCAGCAGATGGCGATTGCCGTCCTGAACGCCGGTGATGACCTGGAACGCATTCAAATCATTGAAGCATTTTTAACGCCTCGCTGGATGCCCGTGCGTTCCCCGCAGCCGGCGGCAACGCCACCGGACGGCCTGTCCTTGTTCAACGACTGGGTTGATGCGGTGGCGCTGCGTGCCTCCGCTTCAACCCTGGGGCAAAGCACGCGCCAGCGAGAGCGGCTCATTAAAGGGCAATTGGGACTTCCCATGCGTGCGATCCGTGGGCTGGTACGCATGGAGTCGACATTGGCGCGGGGACACGGCTCCAACGCGTTTGGAGGCCGGTCTTTGGTGGATGTCGCCCTTGCCATGGGGTTCTCCGACCAGGCGCACTTGAGCCGGGAAGTGAAACGCTACTCGGGACTGAATCCAACGGATCTGCAACGCGCCATTGAAACCCAGGAATCCTATTGGCCTTACCGCTTGAGGCAGGCACTGAAGCTGCGGTGATCGCTCCGGACCCCGCCCGCAGGTGTGTATCTGTGCCCGAAATTCCTGTTGCACCCAGCTCCACTGGATTCACCGGAAATGTCGTTTTGATTCAAGACTGCATCCCCGTACCCCCGTAACATTCGAGGCTTTTGTTTGCCCCGCGAATAAAGGTGTTCGGTCATGCCTCCTTCTGCGGCTGTGTTGGGTGGGGCAGCAGCGTTGGCTCCCGATAGGTTTGAAAAATTGGAATTGCATTGCAGCTACTCACTGAACAGACCGTAACCATTGCCAGATCGGCCGAGGCCACGTATCAATACGCGACAAATCTTGAGCATTTTGCCGAGTGGTTTCCGGGTGTTTTATTCATAGAGTCAGCCAACACGCTTGAGCACGCCCAGCGCGGCAAGGAATATCTGGAAACAGTCACCCTCCCTCTCAGAGGCAAGAGAAAAATCAAAATCAGCGTTCAAGAGGCCCAATCCAACAAGGTGTTGATTACAGAGGGCGAGTTCTCGCCTTTGATGCCCAGAATGGAAATGCTATTTCAGGCAAGGGGCGCTGATTCCTGTCGCGTTACATGGCGCATGCTCAGTCGCAACGACAACTTGCTATTCAAAGCCACGCTCCTGCCTTTGTTCAAGAGCGTCATGACCAAGAGGGCGGTGATCGGTGTGAATCGGTTGCAGCAAAAACTCGAAAACCTGGCGACTGAACCCGCTCGCTGAAACATGGCGAGGCCTTGCGCCATGGAGGCCCGCCCACGCTTCGCTGCGATTTTTTTTCCCGATGAATTTTATTTTTTATCTTGACCCCACCATGCGCTTGCAAACCAGACCCCAATTTCTCGGCATGAGCCTGGCTCTGCTGTTCGCCACCTCCCCGGGCCACGCCCAGGGCGTTTACAAGTGGGTGGATGCCGAGGGCAAGACCCACTACGGCGCACAGCCGCCTGCCACCGAAAAGAGCGTCGAACCACTGAAGTTGCACAGCAACAGCAGTTTTGGCGGCGACAACAACGGCAAGGTGCGCGCCACCGAGTACAACGCCGACGGCACAAAAAAGGTTCCCAAAGACGTGCAGGACTTTGCCAAGGGCATGGAAAAGGCCCTGGGAACCAAAGACAGCAAAGAGGTGCCGCTGGACTGCAGCAGCGCGGTCAGGAATGCGCAGGACCAGGCGGATACGGCGCTGGAAGTGAGTGCCAAGAACCTGAAAACCGGCTACATCACCCAGGCCGACTACGACAACAACGCCGCCAGGCTTCGTCGCGCCAAGGCTGAGACCAATCTGGGCAGTTGCCAGTCCGCCACGGGCAGGGACCGCGCCTTCTACCAATGCATGTCCAACGGCAACAACCACTTCACGGCGTGCATCAAGTAGGCAAGCGCTGCGCGACTTTGATGGGCCTGATCGACCGCCCCAGACCCGGCGCGCAGTTCCCGGCCCCACCAGCCTCCATAAAACGCAGGCAACTCCAGATGCCCTGTTTCACAGCAAGATGAACGCCAGCAGTACCCCATGTCCGAAGTAAGAACGATTGCCACCCTCTGTTTTGAAGACGACGCTACCAGCCAGCGCTGGCTGGAGGCTTTAAAGCCTGCTTCCGGTGATGCCTGGGATGCCGCCAGCCAGGCCCTTGGGGCGCTGGGTTTGCGTTGCGTGCAAGCGAATGCAGGTGAACAGATTCGCGTCGAGCGCCTGGAACGCTTTGGCAGGCGCCTGGAATTGCGGTTCATGGAGCTGGGCCTGGACAGCCAGACGCTGCTGGGCGAGCTGATTGAATTGGGCGCCACACACCTGCGCGCCAGCATCGACGACAGCCGAACGGGCAGCGTCACCAAGCTGGTTCGGATCGGCAAGGCCAAGGCGAAAGAGGCGGAGTTTGTGGCCGCCGTGGCCGAGTTCGATGACGACTTTGCCCTCATCACGGCCCTGGAAAAAGGCAAGTCGGCGGAGATCAAACGACTTCTGGCCAAAGGCATCAGCCCGAACCAGGAGGTGCGGCCCGGTGTGTACCCCATCCATGTGGCGGTCCTGAAGGACAAGAAGCCCATCGTCAAGCTGTTGATCGCAGCAGGCGCGGATGTGAACGTCCAGACGCCTGACAAGCGAATCAAAGAGGATGGGTTCAGAACGCCCCTGCACCTCGCCATCAACAACGAATCGCCTGACGTCATCGAGATGCTGATCAAGGCCGGGGCGGATCTGACACTCCGAAACGCTGCCGGGCAAACACCGCTTTACTATGCGATCGTTTATCGATGTCAAGGCGCCTGCAAACTGCTGATGGAGCATGGCGCAGATCCTTCCACGCTGGACGCCAACGGCGTGCCGGCTTTGCTCGACCTCAGAACGCACAGCGAAGAAGAAATTCCAGCGTTCCTCGCTTTTGCGGATTCGATGGGACTGGATCTCAATGTCAAGCTGGCGAATGGAGAGAATCTTTACTGGAGGCTCGGATACATCAAGGGCGCCGTGGATTACCTGAAGGCGCGGGGTATGGTTTCCTCCCCACCCTCCGACGCTTATACGGGCGATCTGCCGCGCGACCTTTACAAGGCGATTCGCGGGCATGACCTGGCCAAGATCAAGGCACTGATAAAAGCGGGATTTGATCTGGATACGCCAGTTGCACCCTATGATTTTTCCAGGCCTGCACCGCCAATACTTTGCGCGGCAAGCGATGGGCATACCGACGTGGTTGAACTGCTGCTGGATGCTGGTTGCAATGTCAACGCGACTGGCACCGACAAGGTAACGCTCCTGCACAAGGCGGCAAAGAACGGAAACGTTGAACTCGTCAGCATGCTGCTCAAGCGCGGCGCCAACCCCAACGCCATTGAGCTCCATGAATCTGCGTTGAGCCAAAAAAGCGATGACCCCATGCTGAAGGCATTGGATGAAGGCCATATCGCCGCGGCGGAAATTCTCATGCCCCATTGGACGCCCACCCGAGCGCGCCTGGAGTTGGCGAAGACGCTGCTTGAATATCACATCAAGCGCAGCAACAAAGGGGTGGATGCGGTGAACATGCTGGAGACGATTGAAGCGCGACTTGCTGAACCTTTGTGATCATCTGAATTCGGGTTCGGATTATTTCGCTCAAGCTTCAAGGATAAAAGTATGTCCCTTAATGAAACGCAGCTATCAATACTGTTTGTTGATCGCGCGACACGTGAACAGATACAGGCGCAGTTTGAGTTGCTGGCGCAGCGCGCAAGCACTGGAGTTCTTTGGGCTGCTCAAAATCAAAGCACTGGCGTTTGAACAGTTATTTTCGGGCAACGGTTTGTGGGTGCGCTGGCACGACAAGGAGGATGTGCCCGCAAACATCTCGGAGGTGCCGATCGCTTTGCGTGCGATGGGATTGGTCTTTCATGGCTCCGAATACGGGCTGAAAGATGCTGGATTGTCAGACGATTTAGTTCAGCGGCTGTGTCGGCCCTGAAGGAGACTCACATGCCTGAATCATTCACCCTAGAAATCAAGAGCAACAGCGCCGAGAAGCCTCGCTCAATGCGCGACTATTCTTCTCCTATAACCTGTTAAGGAACACAAATCATGTTGAAAGTTATCGCCGCGATGCTGGTGCTATTGGCAAACTCGGCGTTCGCCCTCGAAGTGAATGAAGGCTCCCTCAAAGGTAGTTGGAAAATTGTCTCGTACAACGGCAACCCCTCCGATGACGTAGACGACCGATGGGAATTCAGCGGCAATCACATGACGCAGGTGACGTATTCAGCGAACGGAAAAATTCGTTCCATGAGTCCGTCCGTTTTCTACATTACCGACGGTCATTTGCTGGAAATTGATTCTGGTATTGTGAATATCAGCCAGCTCGATAAGCAGGTCATGAAGGCCACCGTGATTGGTATCGAATTCGTCTTTCGCAAAGTCAGTGATGAGGTCTATGTCAAACCGCATGCAAAAGAAAAAATAGTCTCGGAAGAGACCGCCGCCATGGCATCCGCAATGGCGAAGGCACTGTTCGAAAATGGCGAAGAGAACGCCAAAGAATTGAGTTGCCCCAAAGCGGTCAAAGACACTTGGCGTTTCCTGGACCAATCCATGCTTCAGGGCGAAGTCAACTTTAATGACGGATACATCACCAGGCAAGAGCTTGCCGACGCCAACAAAAAATTCAACGCCCTCCGGGACACCATTGACGTGAAGTCATGTGACAGCTCCCAAGGCAATGCAAAGAACTTTTATCTTTGCCTGAGCAATCCGAAAAACATCATTTTGTATTGCGCGAATAAATACACATTCAATGTGAGTCAGCCCAAATAATTGAAGTCAATCAGGCTTATCAATGTCTGAATCATTCTCTTTAAAAATCACGGCCAAAAAAGTAAGCCCTGAAGCCCTGCGGGCACTTTCGCGCTTTGCTGCGGCGGTGAACAGCAAGGACGGCAGTGCCTTGCTGGCATTGGTATCGGAATCTTCGCTCGCCAAGTCGGCGCTGACGACCGACAAGTTGCCACCCGATATTTTCCTGCCGCACGCCCCGTACACCAGTTATCAGTTCAATGTGGTGGATGCCTTGCATGAGGCAACCCTGGCCACGGAGTTGGAGGTCGTGCTCGATGGCGCCGAAAAACTGCGCGTGGAGCTGGACGGAACAGACCGTGATGCCGATGGCTTTTGCGTATTCTTCTTGGTATGGCTGGCTTCGGTTGGTGTGACCGCGTTTGATGCGACGGCTAAGTCATTTCACGGCTGGTCCGCGAAGTGGACGCAGGATGATGCCAAGCTGACGCTGGTGAAGCACAAGCTCCCGGGCGACGAAGACTCTGCAGAGGTTTATGCAAAGCGCAATGCCGCCGCCGAGAAATCGTCTTGCGGTTTTCTCATCAAGCAGTTCAAGTACACGTTGGGGGGCGACTTCAATCGCTTGGTGTCATCGCTGCAGGACGATGGCGTGATGATGCATTCGTTTTCGCACATCATTGACAAGCTTGCTGCATTAAAGCGGGTGAAGACCGATACCCAGTATTCGGATCATCGCTTTGATCTCGAGATGTTGAGCAAGACGTTGTTGTCGCCAGACGAAGTGGAAAGCCCGCATCTGGGGCGAATCAACGGGTTCGAGATCATTTCCATCAATGAACAACTGGGTTCCTGGAATTTTGACTACGCCGCTGCGCTGGCCCACGTTGAGCAAGCCATCACGCAGCCTTTGTATCGTGAAGTTTTGGGTGAGTCAGGTACCGATGAACAATACGCGTGCCTGCATTGGGCGGCGGGAAATATTTCTGCCGTGCTGACACTGCATCCGAACCGGTTTTCATTTCGTCTACAGCGCTTCCCCGATCTGGCAAAGCTCCCCATCGCGCGAATCTACGCCCTGTACAAGGACGGGATAAGCCCCAGTGCATTCCATTGGAAGCAACTGCAAGCTCTGGCGCAAGAGCAAGCCGCGCAAGGCGACGCGGATGCTTTGCATATCCTGGCTTTGCTGTGCTTGCATAACGTCAATGGCTTGGAGCGCGACGCGAATAAAGCAGAGAAATTGTTTATCCAGGCCGCAGAGCGCGGCAGTACGGAGGCCATGTGGCTGCTGGGCACCACTTACACGCACTTTGATCGAGTCAAAAAACAATGGCCCAAAGATCTGGAGAAAGCCAGGCACTACATACAAATGGGGGCCGACCTGGGATCCAGCCGCTGCAAAGACTATTTGCCCTGGATTCTCAAGTATCTGTAGTGATGCACTCGAAGTGATGGGGCCAGAGCGGCTCCATCAGCCACCTGATCTAAATTGAAAGGAAGCACCATGGGCCTACACGCACAAGTCACACACATCGACCTGACCATCCGCCACGCCGCAGCCAAGCAGATGCGCCAGGATCTGGGGGCGCAGGGCCTGCTGGATGCGGCCACCACCTCGGCGGCCGACTACCTTGCCCAACAGTTCTGCGAAGTCACCAGCAGCCGGTCGGGGCTGCGCATCACCAACATCAGCTGGGACCAAATCGACGAAGACCTGTATGCGCTGCTGGACCGGCTCGCGCCCTACGTGCGCAGCGGCGGCTTCGTCAAATTCGGCGGCGAGGACAGCACCTGGGCCATGGCGCTGTACGAGCAGCAGGCGCTGCTGCCCCTGGGTGAATTGCTGTCGTTCAAGAAAAAGCCCCAGGAGGTGGCGGTTTCGAGTGAGTGGGGCGACAGTGGCCATGACGGCAACACCCTGGTGCACGATGCTACCGCTACCGAGGAGAAACTCAAGGACTTCTGGTACTGGCGCCACGGCGTGCTGATGCTGGCCCTGAAGGTGGCCTATCTCGGTGAGAGCCTGGGGCACCTCAAGAGCCTCAATAAGAAGGTCGTGGGCGATGTGCACGGCCTGTGCGGCAACGCGCACGACTTCCTGACCGGAGAGAGGACGCTGAGCAAGTCCCAGGTCAACTCGTTTGCCGACGATGCACCACCTTATGCAAAGCGGCTGCTGGACGTCATGACCACCATCCAGAACCGGCCTGACGCCCAGGAACTGTCGATCTGGTGGCGCGCTCACAAGTGAGGCCTACAGGGATTCACGCATATCTGGGTCCACCCGAGAGCGTCAGATTCTCGGCAAGCCTGCGTTTTATCTCACTCATGAAAGACTAGAAGATGCAAGATTTCAGCGCGGAGATCCTGTTCAAGGCGGAAGCAGATGCGGAATCCTTTGACCAGAGAGTCGTTGCACAACTCGGTGCGACGGACTCGTATTTTGACAAGGTGCTTCAAAGCCTGGGCGCATCGCTGCCCGGCGCGCGCAATGAGTTCTCCGTGGAGCGCTTTCGGCGCTATCGGAATGTAGTGAGCGTGCAGTTTTATGCTGGGAATCGCTCGGAATACAGGCCCATTCTTTCGGCCCTTTTCCAACTCGGCGCGCACATGGTCAAACTGCATGTCGGAGCCGACGACTACAACGAGGTCGAACTCTATGCGGATGGAAAACAGACCAAGAAGAAAGCTATCTTTCTCAAAGAGTTTCAGTCCATTGCGCTACCTGACCCGACTTCGGACTTCCAGCGGGCGCTCGCCAACAGGAACTTCAAGCGTGCCGAAGCTCTGATCCCTCAGATTGACGTGGCCAGAGTAACGCTTGACGACGAGATTCTCGAAGGCTTGATGCTCCGGGAGGCATCCACTATTGCACTGTATTTAATCGAACAAGGCGTCATTCGTGAAAATCGCCGTATTGGACAGTATCCCGCGCCACTCACGATCCGTGCGGCATATTGGTGCAACCTGCCAGTGTTGAAAGCGCTCTGTGCTCTGGGATTCGACCCCTATGAAACCAACACCGACGGCGAAACTGTATTGCACATTGTCCTGTCATCAGCAGAATTCGAAGCCATCGAAACCTGCCGGTGGGTCGTTGAGAGGTGCAAGAGCAACCTGAATCCCGTCACCCAGTGCGGCAGCCCCATTTGGCACTCGTTTGAGAGTGACGGATATTCCTTGCTCGCACGGATTTTCAGGGAGCAGGGTGCGCTGTTGATCGCGCCTGAAGGGTTCTATGAAAACCTGTCGCGTGATGAAGTCGTGGTCGAGTCCGCGAAGCACAACGACGTTGATACCCTGAAGACACAATACCAAGATCAGGATAGGGTGGCTGTTCTCTGCACCGCCGTGGAGCACGCTGCACTGGATGTGATTGTGTGGATGAATGACCGGCAATCGATAGACTGGTTTTCCGAGGTCAAAAGCGTCAATGGGCGTAGCGATGACCCTCCCCTCCCGCTGTACGAGCAGCCGTTTCAGTCGTGGGACGGAGGGAACACCGATCTTGTATTCCTTGACCACCTGATTAACGAGATTGCGTCCAGCGTGGAAGCACTGGACCGGGTTGCAGTTTATATCTCGGGCCGCAGCGAAACAGCTCCGCTGCTGAGAAAGCTCCATCAATTGGGCTCCACCTTGGGGCAAGTGACGCTCTGCAACGGCGATTCGATTTTCCCGTTGTGGCGAGCGATGACGGAAGGTCGCGTTGACAATGCCAGGACGCTGCTGGAACTGGGCGCGCCTATACCGGACGAGGTAGGCGGCGAGCCATTGGCGGAGACATTCGCTGAGCAGGCCATGAACTATCGCGATGACGTTGATCCGGCGGCCTGGGAGGCTCTTTTCAAGCAATACGGCTTGTTGTAGGCGTCAACAGTTATTCACTCGAAGTGATGGGGCCTGAGCGGCTCCATCAGCCAACCACGCAGGAACAGGTTTCCACATGTCCGAGCAGTTCACCGTCAAGATAAAAATCGCCAGCGCGGAGAAGCCCGCGCGCGAGTTCATCGCCAAGTTGGCCTCGGCACTTGGTGAGGATGACTATGCCGCCGTGCGGCAGATAGTTACCGTGGCACTCAATGGCGCACCGAGCAGCAAAAAAGAGGCGCACGCGTTAGTCGCCGCGCTGCTGCTGCCGTGCTCGGAATACGGCCCTGCCGGAGTTCCATTTCTGGATGCGGTATGCGGCGCTCTGGAAGATGCCAGCGCGTACCTGCAGGTCAGCGGTAGCAAGAAGCTCAGCGTCGAGCTGGGTGGCACGGACAACGGCACGGCCGACGCGGCGGCCTACCTGTTGGCACTGCTGCACAGCCTGCCTGTGGATGGCTTGGAAGCGGCCGGCAAGGGCTTCACGTGGATGGCCAAATGGGTTTGCGATGCGCAGGGGGTTTTGCAAACCGCGTCGTATGAGCCGCTGGATGAGGGCCAGAGAATTGATCCCAAGGCGGACGAAAAGCTGCGCCGCAAGGTTCAAAAAGAGAACAAGGCATTCCTCAGCACACCTTTGCGCGGGCTCGTGGATGCCTTGCCTGCCGATCTTCCCATGGGCCTCATCGATGCCGTTGGTTTGGACCAGATGCTGGGGCACACCTATGCGGAATTGATAAGCCACATTGCGGCCCTGCCCGATTGGACTGGCCATGAGTTTCGGGTTGGCATAGAGGGAAAAGTATTGACGGCGCGTGACCTGGACGATCAGTTGCGCATCAATATATGGAACGCGCCAGGCAACAAACAGAGCCTTGAATTGGAGCTGCGCACCGAACTCCCGGAAGCGCGCATGCACAAGCACTTCACGGACTTACTGCGCGAGCTTGGATACAACCAAGACCTGAGTGAGATTGGCTGGTTTGATTGGGAGTCCAGCGGTATCAACGTGAATGTACGACTTCATGACTGGATTTTCGAACTGCACGTGATACGTCATGCCTAGGAGTCTGGGCGGCAGCTCCTGGCCCGAGGGGCCCTTTGCTGGCTGTATATCTGGAATCGTTTGCGGGCCCGTACCCGTTTTATTACCTTAGGAGAAAACCATGTCATCGATCTTGTCAAAAACCGTAGACGCCGCAAACAAGTTAATTAAAGCGCCGAGCCAGGAGGAATTGAGAGAGCTTTGGCCAAGCACCAGTGAAGTTCATTTAGCGGCTGAAATTTATGGCGAGTGGATTGATCAGAAAAGTGTCAAAGGATTCATGGAGGTCGTGATCAAGCTCCATGCGGATGGAACCGGCACTTATTTCCATTCAAGGAGGGCTGGCATGGGCGCGTGGCCTTTCAAGTATTCCGTTGAAAGCTCGGTCCTGACGATGGCGCTGGAGGCCGTAGACAGTGAGGGCATTAGATACAAGCATCTGGATGCCCGACTTTTTGAGAAGAAGCTTTTGTTGAACGATAACGGTGACGTTTCTGTTTATGTATTGAAAGGTGACTAGTTGATGTTTGGTTGCTGGGGTACCCAAACGGTTTCGCCTTTGCCTAAACCGACATCCCCCCAGACACCTCAATCACCGCCCCATTGACATAACTGGCCTCGTCGCTGGCGAGGAAGGCGTAGACATTGGCGATCTCTTCGGGCTGGCCCAGTCGCTTGAGGGGCACGTGGGCTTCCATCTCTTTGAGGACTTTCTCTGGAATGGTGTCCAGGATGTGCGTGGCGACAAAACCCGGCGCGACGGCGTTGACGCGAACGCCCTTGGGGCCCAGTTCGCGGCTCCAGGTTTTGGTGAAACCGATCACGCCGAATTTGCTGGCGGCGTAGTTGGTCTGGCCGAAGTTGCCATAGATGCCGACGACGGAGCTTGCGTTGAGGATCACGCCGCTGCCCTGGGCCACCATGGTGTCGGCCACGGCTTGTGCGCAATGGAAGACGCCGCGCAGGTTCACGTCGATCACCTTGTCGAACTGCTCCAGCGTCATTTTCTGCAAGCGCGCGTCCTGGGTGATACCGGCATTGTTGACCAGCACATCGATGCGGCCGAACTGGTCTTTGACCTTGCCGACCACGGCGTCGACCATGGCGCGCTGGGTCACGTCCATCACATAACCGACGGCCTGGGCCCCCAGGGCCTGGCATTGTTTGACGGCGTCGTCGACGCCGGCCTGCCTGACGTCGCAGACGATGACGGTGGCGCCTTCCTTCGCGAACTTGAGGGCGGTGGCCAGGCCTATGCCCTGGGCGGCGCCGGTGATGAGGCTGATCTTGTTGTGGAGTCTTGGCATGAAATGGAGAAAGTTGAGGTGAATGGGAGAGGGGGAGTGAGGCCGCTCAATATACCGGCTGGTGTTTGCGTATCGCGTCCTTGACCGCGTCGCTCAGCGTAAAGCCGGGCCCGAATTTAGCGGCCAGTTCCGCGCAGTGCCGGGCAAAAGCCTCAAGCCCCATGCCATAGATGAACTGCATGGCGCCGCCGGTCCAGGCCGGGAAGCCTATGCCGAAGATGGAGCCTATGTTGGCGTCGTGCACCGTGGTGAGCACGCCTTCGCTGAGGCAACGGGCGGTCTCCACGGCCTGGCGATAGAGCAGCCTGTCCTTGAGTTCCTCGATATTCCAGGCAGCGCCGGGCTTCTCGAACAAAGGCTTGAGTTCGGGCCACAGCTGTTTCTTCGCACCGGGCTCTGGCGGGTAGTCGTAGAAACCACCGCCGGCCGCGCGGCCGGGGCGATGCAATTCCTTGACCATGCGCTCGACCAGCAGTTCGCCGGGCGTGGCGGTGTAGGTTTTGCCTTCGGCGCTGAAGTCGGTGCGGGTCTGGTCCAGCACGTGCACGCTCAGCGAGAGCGCGGTTTCATCGAGCACGGCCAGCGGGCCCACGGGCATGCCGGCCTGGATGCCGGCGTTCTCGATGGCGGCGGCGGGAATGCCTTCGCCCAGCATGGCCGCGCCTTCCATCACAAAGGTGCCGAAGGTGCGGCTGGTGTAAAAGCCGCGCGAGTCGTTGACGACGATGGGGATCTTACCCAGGGCCTGCACATAGTCAAAGGCGCGGGCCACGGTCTCGTCGTCGGTCTGCTGGCCGCGGATGATCTCGACCAGCTTCATCCTGTCGACCGGGCTGAAGAAGTGGATGCCGATGAACTTCTCAGGCCGGTCGCTGGCCGTGGCCAGGCTGGAGATGGGCAGGGTCGAGGTGTTGGAGGCAAAGAAGCCGCCGGGCGCGAGCAGGGGTTCTGCCTCCTGCGTGACCTTGGCCTTGAGGTCGCGGCGCTCGAACACGGCTTCGATGATGAGCTCGCAGCCGGCCAGGTCGACGGCCAGGCCGGTCGCGCTGATGCGCGCGAGCAGGGCGCTTTGTTCGGCGGCCGTCATGCGGCCTTTCTCGACGCGCGGCGCGGTGATCTTGCTGCTGTAGGCCTTGCCGGCCTCTGCCTTGTCCTGGCTCACGTCCTTGAGCACGGTTGCGATGCCCCGGCTGGCCTGCGCGTAGGCGATGCCCGCGCCCATCATGCCGGCGCCCAGGATGCCGACCTTGTTGGGCCGGAACTTGGGCACGCGCGGCGGGCGCGACTGCCCGCTCTTGATGGCGTTCATGTTGAAGAAGAAGGTGTTGATCATGGCCTTGGCGTTCGTGCCGGTCATGAGCCTGGCGAGGTAGCGGCTCTCGATGCGCAAGGCTGTCTCGAGGTCCACCTGTGTGCCTTCGACCATGCAGGCCAGGATGGCCTCGGGCGCCGGGTAAAGGCCGCGCGTCTGCTTCTTGAGCATGGCGGGCGCGACGCTGAGGGCCGCGGCGATCTTGGGGTTGGCGGGTGTGCCACCGGGGATTTTGTAGTCCTTGGCTTCCCAGGGGTGTTGCGCCTGCGGGTTGGCGGCCAGCCACGCCAGGGCCCTGGCGCGCAGCGCGCCGGCGTCGGCCACCAGTTCATGCACCAGGCCCAGCTCCAGTGCCTGGCGCGGATTGAAGGTCTTGCCTTCGACCAGGTAGGGCTGCGCGCCCATCAGGCCCAGGTGGCGCGTCATCTTGGTCACCCCGCTGGCGCCTGGCAGCAGGCCCAGTGTCACCTCGGGCAGGCCGAACTGTGTCTTGCTGTCGTCCACCGCCACGCGGTAGTGGCCGACCAGCGCCACCTCCCAGCCGCCGCCCAGCGCCGTGCCATTGAGGCAGCTGGCGACAGGGATGCCCAGGGTTTCGAGCGTGCGGAAGTTTTTCTTGACGCGCTCGACTTCGGCATAGGCTTTGGGCGCGTCGGCGGGCGTGAGGCGCATGACCGCCTTCAGGTCGGCGCCGGCAAAGAAGGTGGATTTGGCGGAGGCGAGGATGATGCCTTTGAGGCCGGCTTTGTCTTTCACCACCTGGGCGGTGACTTCGCTGAGGTCGTCTTGCCATTGCCGGCACATGGTATTGACGGGGGAGCCGGGCTCGTCGAAGGTGATGGTGGCGATGCCGCCTTCGATCTGGTACTGGATGGTCTTCATGGCGTTCAGATTCTTTCCACAATGGTCGCAATGCCCATGCCGCCACCCACGCACAAGGTGGCCAAGCCGTAGCGCAGCTTGCGCCTGTGCAGTTCATCAACCAGCGTGCCCAGGATCATCGCGCCGGTGGCGCCCAACGGGTGGCCCATGGCGATGGCGCCGCCGTTCACGTTGACCTTGTCGTGCGGCACCTTCATCTCTTTCATGAAGCGCATCACCACGGCGGCAAAGGCCTCGTTGACTTCGAACAAATCGATCTGGTCCACCGTGAGGCCGGCCTTGGCCAGGGCCTTGCGCGTGGCGGGCATGGGCCCGGTCAGCATGATGGTCGGGTCGGCGCCGCTGAGCGCTGCGGCCACGATGCGGGCGCGCGGCTTCAGGCCGTGGGTCTTGCCGGCGGCTTCCGAGCCGACCAGCACGGCGGCCGCGCCGTCGACGATGCCGGATGAGTTGCCGGCATGGTGCACATGGTGGATGCGTGCTACCTGCGGGTAGCGCTGCAAGGCCACGGCGTCAAAACCCATGGCGCCCAGCTGGTCGAAGGCGGGCTTGAGCGAGGCCAGGCCTTCGAGTGTGGTCTGCGGTTTGATGAATTCGTCTTCGCCGAGGATGGTCTGGCCCAGGAAGTCTTTCACCGGCACGACCGAATTCGCGAAATAGCCGGCGGCGCGGGCTTTGGTGGCGCGCTGCTGGCTTTCGAGGGCGAAGGCATCAACGTCGGCGCGGCTGAAGCCTTCGAGCGTGGCGATCAGGTCGGCGCCTATGCCCTGGGGCACGAACAGCGTGGCGCTGTTGGTTTCCGGGTCCTGCGCCCAGGCGCCGCCGTCGGCGCCGATCGGCACGCGGCTCATGCTCTCCACGCCGCCGGCCACCACCAGCTCTTCCCAGCCGGAGCGCACTTTCTGCGCGGCCATGTTCACGGCCTCCAGGCCCGAGGCGCAAAAGCGGTTGATCTGCACGCCGGAGGCGCGGAAGTCCCAGCCGGCCTTGAGCGCGGCCACCTTGGCGATGACCGCGCCCTGTTCGCCGACCGGCGAGACCACGCCCATCACCACGTCGTCGACGGCGGCGGTGTCAAAGCCGTTGCGCTGCTGCAGCTCGGCCAGCACGCCGGCCAGCAGGTTGACGGGCTTGACCTCGTGCAGGCTGCCGTCTTTTTTGCCCTTGCCGCGCGGTGTGCGGATGGCGTCGTAGATAAAGGCTTCGGTGCTCATGGCTTTCCTCGGGAAGGCAGGGATGATGGGGATGCGGGAGGGGAGGCTGTTGAAGTATATTCATTTCACAAAGCGGACGCTTTGTATAAATACTTCCCCAGCCTTATCCCTCAGCCTTACCCAGGTGACACCATGATCGAACGCACCCTCTTCAGCACCGACCACGAAGCCTTTCGCGACGCCTTCCGGCGCTTCATGGACAAGGAAATCGCGCCCTTCCACGAGCAATGGGAGGAGCAGGGCTACGTGGACCGCAAGGTCTGGAACAAGGCCGGCGAGAACGGCTTTTTGTGCATGACCATGCCCGAGGAATACGGCGGTTCGGGCGCGGACAAGCTGTATTCGGTGATCCAGATGGAGGAACTGGGCCGCGGCGGTTTCTCGGGCATTGGCTACAGCTTGCACAGCGAGATCGTCGCGCCCTACATCCTGCATTACGGCACCGAGGCGCAGAAACAGAAGTACCTGCCGAAGCTGGCCAGCGGCGAGATGGTGGGCGCCATTGCCATGAGCGAGCCCGCGGCCGGCTCGGACCTGCAGGGCGTGAAAACCACGGCCTTGAAGCAGCCCGACGGCAGCTATCTGCTCAACGGCAGCAAGACCTTCATCACCAACGGCTGGCATGCCGACCTGGTCATCGTGGTGGCCAAGACCAACCCGGCGGCCGGCGCCAAGGGCACCAGCCTGATGCTGGTGGAGCGCGGCATGCCGGGCTTTGAAACCGGCAAGCGGCTCAAAAAGCTGGGCCTGAAGGCACAGGACACCTCGGAGCTGTTCTTCACCGACGTGAAGGTACCGGCGGAAAACCTGCTGGGCGGCGAGGCGCATGAGAACCGCGGTTTTATCTGCCTGATGGAGCAGCTGCCCTGGGAGCGCCTGCAGATCGCCATCACGGCGGTGGCTTCGGCGCAGGCGGCAATCGACTGGACGCTGGCCTATGTGAAAGAGCGCAAGGTCTTCGGCCAGCCGGTGGCCAGCTACCAGAACACACGCTACACGCTGGCCGAACTGCAGACCGAGGTTCAGGTGGCGCGCGTGTTTGTCGATAAATGCGTGGAGCTCGTGGCGCAGGACAAGCTGGACACCGCGACCGCCAGCATGGCCAAGTACTGGTGCAGCGACCTGCAGTGCAAGGTGATGGACGAATGCGTGCAGCTTTTCGGCGGCTACGGCTACATGTGGGAGTACCCGATCACGCGCGCTTATGCCGACGCGCGCGTGCAGCGCATTTACGGCGGCACCAACGAAATCATGAAAGAGGTGATTTCGCGGGCCATGGGACTGGGCGCGAAGTAGCGCCCGGTTTTAAATGGCCTAAGAGCCGCTCTTACAAGTGCCGCGTCTCCGCAGGGGTGTTCCACCAGGCGTTGTTGCGCCCATCCGAGTAGTTGACGGGTGCGTCGATGAGCTCGGCCGGCTCGGCGTTGTCCAGGGCGGCGATGTTGATGGAGACATAGTCGCCGCCAATCTGCTCGATATATCCCCGGCCGAAAGGCCGCACGCCGCAGTGCTTGCAAAACAAATGATGGCCGCTTTTGGTGCCGAACTGGTAGTCGCTCAGTTCGCTCTCGCCGGCCAGCAGGCGGAAGGCGTCCGGCTTGATGATGGTGCCCCAGTTGCGGGTCTTGGTGCAGATGGAGCAGTTGCAGCGGCCGGTGCCCTTGCCGAGGTCGATGTCGGCTTCAAAACGGACGGCGCCGCAGTGGCAGCTTCCGGTGTAGGTTTTCAGCATGGCGGGAGTTCCTTTCAGGCGGGCGGGTGTATGGGTGGGCTGGATATGACAGAATGTTGTCATGTCTGGAAGTATAGTTAAACGACAGCATGCTGTCAAATTAAGAGTTGCCAACGAAGCGGTAGAGCGCACGCCGGCCGCCAACACCCTGAGCTGGCTGGTGGTGCAGGTGATGCAGCTCAACGGCCTGTTGATTGCGGCAGGTGACGCGCTGGCCGCGCCTGCCGGGCAGACTTCGTCACGCTGGCAGGTGCTGGCTGCGGTGGAGGACGCGCCGCTGTCAGTGGCGCAGATCGCGCGCGCCATGAACCTCACGCGGCAAAGCGTGCAGCGCGTGGCGGATTTGCTGGTGGAGGGCGGGCTCTGCGCCTATGAAGACAATCCGGCCCACGCGCGCGCCAAACTGCTGCGGCTTACGCCCAAAGGCGGCAAGGCGTTGCAGGCCATACAGGCCGGCCAGAAAGTATGGGCCAATGCCTTGGCTTCGGGGATGGATGAGGCCCAGCTGCTCGCGGCGAGCGCTGTGCTGGGCCAATTGCAGCGGGCCTTGATGGCGCAGGAAGCGCCGCAGGAATAGCCGCCGCCTGGGTTCAAGCGGATGCGTTGGTTGAGGAGGCGCTGTGCTGTCGACGTAACATGATGAGCGAAGATGAGGCCTAAGCTATTGAAAAACACAGGGATTTACCTCCCTTCTTAACCGTATGTCCACCTTCATGGTATTTTTAAATTGCGCCCGAAGTCTATGCTTGTCCTTGGTAATGCTTGTGGTGCTTCAGGGTTGTGAAAACCCGGAGTATTGGACCTTCAAGGAAGAGGTTGTCCTAAACACTGGGCAGCGCGTTCTAGTGGATCGAAAGCTGCGGCGCAACAACGTGTGGCCGCACATCAGTGCTGACGGGTACCGCTCCATCGTCGATGAGCGGTTGACACAATCCACTTTGCGCATTGAATGGCGCACAGACCTGGAGTCTCACGCGCGAGGCTATGGACGGCCGCTCTCAATTGGTTTTTTTAAGGGCAGCATCTACTTGATTGTTGGGAAAGCCCAATCAGAAGACTACTGCAGAGCGAACCCCGCTGCGTATAACGTTGCAGTTTTCAAGCAACTAGCGGTTGGTTGGGAAGAGGTTGAGCAGTCAAGTGAAATTCTGTCCGAACTCACACAAAATCTATTGACGGCACTTGAATGGGGGGAGTCGAGCGAACCAAAGCCGAAGACTCTTTCCGTTACGGAGAAAGCCATACGAGGCGGACATCCGGTTTCTGATGTCCGTACCCTTAAGCAATATCTTGATTCTGAGACCTGGACGAAGTGCAGGACCACACTGAAACCGTCTGACGTTTCACGGCCGGCCAGCTCCTCCCAGGGATCTTAAATCGCCACTTCATTGCCACCGTATTTCGACCCAACGTGACCGGCGATTCCGGGATCGTGACCGGGAGAGTTATGGCATGTGACAAAACTGGCAGGAGGTGTCTCGGTCAACAGGGACGAATCGGCTCATCGGGTCAGGCTCTCGTTTGGACTACAGAGCTTGTCCCGAATACCCTCATCGTCCGGAAGAGCCGGGAGGAACTAAAGCCGACAGATTCCTAGGACGGATCTTTGCTGCGCGTGCGGCTCACGGCGCTGAAGATGCCTATGCCCAGGAAGATCAACGCGCCTATGCCGATGTAGAGATGCGGCACACCGGCTTCCACGGCGCCCCAGATGACGCCGGCCAGGAAGATCACGAACCCGAGCATGTACAGCGCAAAAGACATTTTCTTCTCCAGAAATGCAGTGCTTTCACTGTGCGCGCCGGGCGCGTGGCGCCTTATCGGGGAAAAGCGCCGATGCGTGTCAGCGCAGGCCTACCGGGCGCAGGCTGGCTCGCCCGAGGTGCGCGGCGCCTGGAGCAGCGCTGGGTCCCGCGCAGGCTGGCCGTTGCCCGCAAGGCGGCCGGTCGGATGCATGGGGCGCAGGTACTGGTGCAGCACCATGGCGGCGGCACCCACCGCGGAGGCCAGCAAGCCATAACGCGCGACGCGCACCGTGGGAGCGGCGACGCCGGCAGCGGTGGCGTAGTTTTGCAGCGTCTCCTGGGCAACCTTCACCATGTCGGGAAAATGGTGGCATGACGAGCCGCCCACCACCAGCACGCTGGGATCGAAGGTGGTCCACAGGTTTTGCAGCAGCACGCCCAGGTAGTGCCCTGACCGTTCGACATTCGCCAGCTGGCCCAGGGCGCCTGAACCGATGAAGGTCTCCGCGCACCCGCGCCGTCCGCAGGAGCAAGGGGGACCGTCGAGTTCCAGAACGCTGTGGCCGATCTCGCCGGCCATGCCCCGCATGCCGGTGAACAAGCGGTCGTTGAGCACGATGCCCGCGCCCACGCCGACATCACAGCTCACAAAAATCAGCGAGTCCTTGCCGTCGTTTTCGGAAAACTCGTATTCGCTCAGCGCGGCGGTGTCGGCTTCGTTTTGTACGTGCACCGGTACCGGGGGCAGGCCCGCATGCACCAATGCCTGGGTGATCTGCGGCAAAAAGTCGACGTTGCGCCAGCCAAGGTTGGGGGCAAAGCGGACCACGCCGGTGGCCTCGTCAAACGCGCCGGGCAGGCCGATGCCGATACCCGAGAGTTGCGCGCCGCGCGACACCAGCTGCTCCTGGGCCGTCACCGTGAGCTGGGCGATCCGGCTGCAGACGTCCTGCGGCCGGGTGCTGCGCAAAGGCTCCTGCGTTGACCACAGCACCTGCCCCAGCAGCGACACGCTGGCTACCCGCAAGGTATCGACCGCCACTTCCACGCCAATCAGGCCGCGCGACCGGCAGTCGATTTGCAGGGGAGTGGAGGGCCGCCCGACGCCATTGGCGGCGGCCATGCTGATTTCACTGAGCCAGCCTTCGTCGATGAGTTCGCGCACCAGCAGGCTGACGGTCGACTTGGTCAAGCCGCTGTAGTTGGCCAGTTGCGCGCGCGAGCGGCCCGGCTGGTTGCGCAGCAGGCGCATCAGCACGCTGCGATTGATGCGCTTGACGAGCTGCTGGTCACCTGTGGTTTTCATGGCCGTTGGCATGGTTCAGTCGATGCGGTGGGGCGCCTGCGCGCGTCCTTCCGGCTGCTTGCCGGCGATGATCATGCCGAGGATCTGGTCTTCGTTCAGGTCGGCCGTGCGGTAAGTGCCGACCATGCGGCCGTTTTTCATCACCGAGAGGCGGTCGCTGAGCGAAAAGACATCCTGCATGTCGTGCGTGATCAGGAAAATGCCCACGCCTTCGGCCTTGAGCTGGAGCACCAGCCTGGCCACCATGGCGGACTCCTCCGGGCCCAGGGCGGCGCAGGGTTCGTCCATGACCAGGATGCGGGCATTGAAATAGATGGCGCGCGAGATTGCCACCACCTGGCGCTGCCCGCCCGACAGGCGCCGCACCGGGGTATGGATGTTGGTGAAGTTCTTGTTCAGGCGGCCGAACACCTTGCGTGCCTGAGCCTCCATGAAGTAGTCGTCCAGGGTGTTCCACGCCGTCATTTTTTCGCGGCCCAGGAACAGGTTGGCCACGGCATCCAGGTTGTCGGCGAGGGCCAGCGTCTGGTAGATGGTTTCGATGCCCTGCTGCTGCGCATCGGCCGGGCTCCGCAGATTCACTTTCTGCCCCATCACATGGATCTCGCCCGAATCGATCGGGAAAGCGCCGGCCAGCATTTTCATCAGCGTTGATTTGCCGGCGCCGTTGTGGCCCAGCACGGCGACAACCTCGCCGGCGTACAGGTTCAGGTTCACGCCGTCCACGGCATGGACGCCGCCAAAGGCCTTGCGGATGTCCTTGAATTCGACCAGGGGTTCAGTGGTGGCTTGGGTGGTTTGCATGGTTTGCATGTCAGCTTTCCTGCACCCACTTGCGATAGAGCACGTCGAAGACTACCGCGACAATCAGCACCTGCCCGATGATGATCATGCGTTTTCCGATGGAGACATCCAGCAGCAGCATGCCGCTATCGAGCGACTGCATGATGAGCGCGCCAAGCACCGAGCCGATGATGGTGCCGCTGCCGCCGGCCAGCGCGGTACCGCCGATCACGGCGGCGGCAATGACGAACAGTTCCATACCGGTGCCCAGCGAATTGGTGCCAGCGTTCAGGCGGGCCACCGACACGATGGCCGCGATGGTGATGAGCACGCCAAGCAGGGCAAACAGCATGAGCGTGACCCGCTTGACCGGGATGCCGACCAGCACCGCGGCATCGGGGTTGCCACCCATGGCGTAGACATAGCGGCCGAAACGGGTCCGTTGGGAGATGAAGGACATCACCACCGCCACGGCTGCCCAGATCAGCACCGGGATCGGGATACCCTGGGGCGCGTCCTTGTTGGGGACCAGGTAGCTGTTCATGGCCGCGGCAAATGCGGTCAGCAGGAGCACAGGTGCGGCCACCAGCAATACGTCCACCCATACGGGCTGGTTGGGCATCTCGTGGCGTGTGGAGGCGCGGCGGCGCAACAGCATGCGAAGCACCAGCACCAGGCTGACGCATGCGGTCAGGACCCAGGTGGCGGTCACCCCGATGCCGCCGTCATAGCCGCCGCCGAGTTGCAAAAATATTTCGTCGCTGACGGGCTGGGTCTTGCCGTCGGCCACCAGAAAGGCCGCGCCGCGCAGGGACATCAAGCCCCCCAGCGTGACCACAAAAGACGGAACGCCCAGCATGGCCGTCAGCCACCCCTGGTACACCGACACCACCAGCGCCGCGGCCAGCCCGGCGAGTGACGCCGCCGGCCAGGACCATCCCAGGGTGTATTGAAGATAGGCGATGAGGACGCCGACAAAACCGATCACCGAGCCGACCGACAGGTCGATATGCCGTGCCACGATGATCAGGACCATGACGGTGGACACGATGCCCACCACGGCGGTTTGCTGGGCGATGTTGTAGAGGTTTTCAGGCGACAGGAAAATGCCGCCCGACAGGGCCTGGAATACGCCCGCCAGGACGGCGAGCACGCACCCCATGAATACCAGCCGCCAGTCGACGGCGGCGTTGTGCAGGAATCGGGCAGGAAGTTGCATGGTCTTGAGGGTGCAGTGCTCCCCGGCAACCCGCGGGCCGGTTGCCTTGCCTGCTTGCGCAGGACGGGGAGCAGGTGGTTGAAAGCTGTGTTACTTGCTTACTTGCAGGCGGCAACGTTGCCGGTGACTCCCTTGCAGAGTTCCTCTTTTTTGATCCAGCCGGCCTTCACCACCACGTCAAGGTTGTCGCGGGTGACAGGCACGGGCTTGAGGAATTGAGCCTGCAGGGCCACCTTTTTCTCGCCACCGTTCCAGGAGGTCGCGCCTTCGACTTTTTTGCCGGCGCCCAGGCTGACGGCCGCGCTGGCCGCCTGTTTGCCGAGGTCGCGCGCATCTTTCCATACCGACACGGTCTGGGTGCCCAGGGCCACGCGGTTCAGGGCGGCAAAGTCGCCGTCCTGGCCCGACACCGGCACACCCTTGAGGCCCTTGGAACTCAGCGCCGCCACGACACCGCCGGCGGTGCCGTCATTGGAGGCGACCACGGCATCGACCTTGCCGCCGTTCTTGGTCAGGATCTGCTCCATGTTTTTCTGCGCGACTTCGGGTTTCCAGCCTTCGGTGTATTCCTCGCCCACGATCTTGATGTCGCCTTTCTTGACGGCGGCGTCAATGATTTCCTGCTGGCCCTCGCGCAGGAAATTGGCATTCGGGTCGGTGGGGGAGCCCTTGATCATCACGTAGTTGCCCTTGGGCTTGGCCTGGAACACGGCACGCGCCTGCATGCGGCCGACTTCCTTGTTGTCGAAGGTGATGTAGAACACGCCGGGCGCCTCGATCAGGCGGTCGTAGGCGATGACCGGCACTTTTTGCTTGGTAGCTTTGTTCACGGCGGGCAGGATGGCGTCCTTGTCCATGGCCAGCACGATCAGGACCTTGGCGCCCTTGGCCATCAGCCCGTCAATGTCCGCCAGTTGTTTTTCGGGAGAGCCGGCGGCATCCGCGCTGATGTACTTGGCGCCCAGCTTTTCAAGCTGCGTCTTGATGGCGGTCTCGTCGGTTTTCCAGCGTTCCTCCTGGAAGTTGGACCAGCTGACGCCCACCGTCACCTGCGCAAATGCGCCGGCGGCGGCCAGGCTGAGTGCCATTGCAGTAAGAGATGCTTTTAATTTCATTTGTGTCTCCGATGGTTCTGCCCAGATCAGGCATGTGGTTTTTAAAACTCAACTGAATCCCGGTCATCGTTCCGCTGCAAACGCAGCACTTTGCAATTAGTTTGAACGACGCACTAATTATGTGGAGGCTGAAAAATTCCGCGTCTAGGGAGAAACCCCCGGCATGCGAGGCTGCATGGGCGTTTTGGAAAGTTTCTGTAATGCCAAGGTGCTAAGCGGCCGGTTCTCTTGCGAAAAACCTGCGCTTCAGGGGGCGGCAAGCGGCTCGCCGCACCGTGCTTGATAGCCCAGCCGGCCAGTGCGGGCAGGGTGGGATGTGAGCATTTGTCAATCGTCATACGTTTACCATGGTTCACCCTAGTGCCCCGGGATGGCAATTGTTCTAGAGTCAGCGGCTTCGCAAGGCAGCTTGCCTGCCGCGTGAATGACTTCAGTGAGTGACTTCAAAAACACACGGGTCCCTCCCGTGCCATCCAAGGAGACATCGATGCTCGCCCCTTCCCGTCGTTCCTTTGTTGCACGCGCCGCCGGCGCAGCGGCCTGCCTGGCACTGGCTGCCGCCGCGCTTCCGGTTGCCGCGCAGGGCTACCCGAGCCGCCCGGTGACGCTGATCGTGCCCTGGGGCGCGGGCGGCGGCACGGATGCCACGGCCCGCATCGTGGGAAGCCTGCTCGAAAAAGAACTCGGCCAGCCGGTCACCGTGGTCAACCGCACCGGCGGCAACGGCGTGGTGGGCCATGCCGCCATCGCCTCGGCTCCCGCGGACGGCTACACCATCGGCATGGCCACGGTCGAGATCAGCATGATGCACTGGCAAGGCCTGACCGAGCTCTCCGGTGCGTCCTACACGCCGCTGGGCCTGGTCAATGCCGACCCGGCCGGCGTGCAGGTGCGGGCGGATGCGCCGTATAAAACCATCAACGACCTGCTGGCCGCCGTCAAGGCCAACCCCGGCAAGTTCAAGGCGTCCGGGACCGGGCAGGGCGGTATCTGGCACCTGGCCATCGCGGGCATGCTGCGCGACCAGAAAATCGACCCGGCCGCGGTGCCCTGGGTTCCCAGCAACGGCGCGGCCCCGGGCCTGCAGGACATGATCGCCGGCGGTGTCGAGATCGCGCCGGTGTCGCTGCCAGAAGCGCGCTCGCTGATCGATGCCGGCAAGGTCAAAAGCCTGGTGATCATGAACGACAAGCCCTCGGCGCTGTACCCGAACGTGCCCACGCTCAAGGCCGCGACCGGCAGCGACTGGACCATGGCCGCGTGGCGCGGCATCGTCGCGCCCAAGGGCATACCAGCAGAGGCGCGCGACAAGATCAGTGGGGCCCTCAGGAAGATCGTGGCCAGCAAGGAGTACACCGATTTCATGGCGACCCGCGGCTTCGGCGTGATCTACGCGGGACCCGACGATTTCGCCAAATTCATGGCCAAGTCGGATGCCGAACTCGGCGCGACGATGAAGGCCGTGGGCATCGCCAAGTAAGCCGCCTTGCGGCGCGGCATTTCCAACGCGCGGAAGCCGGAGGGCTTGCCCTTCCCGGTTTCCGGCCCGACCCGAAAGCCTTCGCATGAAAATCAATGACGCCTTCTTCGGGCTGGTCCTGGCCATCCTCGGAGCGCTGGTCCTCTTCACGGTCAAGTCCTACCCGACGATCCCGGGCCAGCAGGTGGGCCCCGCCTTGTTTCCCGGACTGGTCGCCACCAGCATTCTTGTCTGCGGCCTGGTCCTGATCGTGCGCGGCTGGCGTGCGCGCAAGGCAGCGCCCTGGGTGCTGCCCGGCGACTGGACGCGGTCCCCGCGGCATGTGGCGGGCTTTGTGCTGCTGGTGGCTTCGGTGCTGTTTTACATCTTCGCGGTAGAAAAGCTGGGCTTTCTGCCCACGGCCACGCTCATCCTCTGGGCCATGTTCTGCGTGTTGCGCGTGCCCCTGGGCAAATCGCTGCTGGTCGCCGCGGTCACCACGCTGGTCATTCACTTCATGTTTTACAAGCTGCTGCGTGTGCCGCTGCCGTGGGGCATTCTTGTCAACTACAGCTGGTAGGCCGCGCCCGGGAACCCGCGCGCAGCAACAACGCTTCAGGAGCTGACCCTTATGTGGACTGCAGTGAGCCAGGCTTTCTTCATGGTGTTCGAACCCTACACCCTGATGGTGATGGTGGTCGCCGCCGTTTACGGCCTTTTTGTCGGCGCCGTTCCGGGCCTGACCGCCACCATGGCCACCGCGCTGCTGGTGCCGGTGACGTTTTTCATGGCGCCGGTGCCCGCGGTGGCCGCCATCGTGACCGCCACGGCCATGGCGATTTTTTCGGGCGACATTCCGGGCTGCCTGCTGCGCATACCGGGAACGCCGGCGTCGGCCGCGTACACCGATGAAGCCTTCGCGCTGACACGCAAGGGCCAGGCTGAAGTCGCGCTGGGCGCCGGCCTGGTGTTTTCCGCGGTGGGCGGCCTGTTCGGCACCGTGGTGCTCATCGTCGCAGCGCCGGCCCTCGCCGATTTCGCGATCCGCTTCAGCTCCTTCGAATACTTCTGGCTGGTCCTGCTGGGCCTGACCTGCGCGGTGTTCATCACCTCCGACCGCCCGCTCAAGGGGGTGATCTCCCTGTTCCTGGGCCTGATGGTGGCTTGCGTCGGCCTGAACAACCCAGGCGGCTTTCCGCGCTTCACTTTCGGCAACGCCGAGATGATGGGCGGCATCGGCATGATTTCCATGATGATCGGCATGTTCGCCATTTCGGAGATCATCCGCTACGTGGCCGACACCAGCCCCCCGGCCGAACTGGTGGTGGAGCAGGTGGGCAATGTGCTCAAGGGGCAGTGGGCCCTCGCAAAAAAATACCCGGTGCAGATACTGCGCGGCAGCGTGCTGGGCACCGCGGTGGGCGCCTTGCCCGGCGCCGGCGCCGACATCGCGGCGTGGATGTCCTATGCAATGAGCAAGAAGTTTTCAAAGGAGCCGGAAAAATTCGGCACCGGCCACGTCGAGGGCATTGTGGAATCGGGATCGGCCAACAACAGCGCGCTGGCCGGCGCGTGGATACCGGCGCTGGTGTTCGGCATCCCGGGCGACTCCATCACGGCCATCGTGATCGGCGTGCTTTACATGAAAAACATGAACCCCGGGCCGACGCTCTTCACGACCAACCCGCAAAACATCTACGCGATTTTCCTGATCTTCATCCTGGCCAACATCATCATGATTCCGCTGGGAATCCTGTGCATCAAGGCAGCCAGGAACATCCTCAAGGTGCCGCGCAACATCCTCATGCCCGTCATCCTGCTGTTCTGCATCGTGGGCACTTTCGCCATCAACAACTCGGTGTTTGACGTGGCCGTGATGCTGGTGGCCGGCCTGATCGCCTACCTGCTGGAGGAAAACGACTTCCCGATTTCGCCCGCCATCCTGGGCGTGGTGCTGGGCGGCATGCTGGAGGAGAACTTCATCACCTCCATGATCAAGGCCGACGGCAACTTCATGGCCTTTGTCAGCCGGCCGATCGCGGCCTCGCTGGCGGTGGTCACGCTGCTGGTCTGGACCATGCCGCTGGTGATGGGCCGGCTACGGCGGCGCAGGCTGGCCTGAGCCCGGCCGCGTCGCGCTTCAGTTCGCGGCTGCGGGCTCCGTCACGCCGAGCTTGATGGCCCAGTTGGCCAGCGCCGGCAGGATGGACGGGTAGAGCGCCACGCCGGTTTCCTTCTGCTTCGCGGCCAGCGCGATGCCTTTCTCGCCGGGCGTGCGCACGGCCGTGCCTTCGCGCGCCGCGCGCGAGGCGCGGCAGGCGTCGGCGACGTGGCCGGTCTGCCGCTCAAACGCATCAAGGCCGGCGAAGGCGCGCGGGTCCATGATCTGCAGAAACACCGTCGCGCCCCAGCCTTCCTTGGGGTCGGCGCGTCCGTGGCCGGCCAGCCCGCCGGTCAGGGCCTCGACCAGCAGCGTGAGGCCGTAGCCCTTGTGGCCGGAGTCCATGCCGCCTAGCGGCAGGATGGTGCCCTTGGGTTCTTCAAACAGCACGGAAGGGTTGTCGCTGGCCGCGCCGTGGCCGTCCATGACCCAGGCGGCGGGCAGGCGCTTGCCTTCCTTGTGCAGCCGGTTGGTCAGGCCGTTGGTGGTGGCCGAGGTGGAGACGTCCATCAGCACCGGTACGCCGCCCGTGGGAATGCCGGCCGAGACCGGGTTGGGTGTGAACACCGCATCCAGCCCGCCGAAGGGCGCGACGCTGGCGGTGTTGGGGTCTGAGCAGGTCAGCAGCATCAGCAGGCCTTTGTCGGTGGCGCGTTTCAGGTAGGCGGCCAGGCAGGCGATGTGGTGGCTGCGGCGTATCACCACGGTGCAAGTGCCCTGGATGGCGGCGCGTTCGGCGGCCAGCGCCATGGCTTCCAGCACCAGCCAGGGGCCGGGCAGGCGGCGGCCGTCCCAGGTCAGCGCGGCTGGACGGTCGGCCAGCACGGTGGGCGCTCCAAGTTTTTCCATGGAGCCTGACTCGAGTTCGCCGAGGTAGCCCGGCAGCAGGGCCAGGCCGTGGGTGTTGTGGCCCATCAGGTCGCCTTCGACCAGGATTTCCGCAACCGCTGTGGCCTTGGCAGGCTCAAGCCCGGCGGCGGTGAGCAGGGATTGGGCGTAGTGGATCAGGTCGTTGTAGCGGTAGTGCATGGGGTTCCCGTTGGGCCGTGGTGCCCAGGCGATGCGCCGCGGGCTTGCAGGCATTTTAGGGAAGAAGGGCTTGCCAATGCAGTTCGCCCTGAGGCTGCCGGATTGCTCCGGCAAACTCAGGGCGAACGGTGGTGAGATGAGTCGCAGCTCTTGAAACAGAGCGGCTCCGCTCTTAACCCAGCTTGATGCTGCTTGGGTCGGCGGTGAGGTAGCCGACGGCCGCGCCGAAGCGGTCCTTGTAGTTCGCGCGCACCAGCGGGTCCAGCACGGCCTGCACCTTGCCGTGCAGCGCCGGGATCCAGTCACCGGCGTGCTGGAAGTTGCTCATGATGTAGGTCCAGCCATTCAGGTCGTCCACCACGTGCAGGCCGGTGGCCTCGGCGCCCGAGGGCATGGACATCAGGCGCGACAGCTGTTTCGTGTCGACGTTGTAGGCCCAGATGAAGTTGTTGACGTGGGTGCTGCTGTCTTCACCGATGAAGAGGGTACGCATCTTTTCCGAGAACTTCAGGTTGTCGGGGTTGGAGACCTTGTTGGGGTTGGCCTTGTTGCCCAGCGCGTCGGCGGCGATGTCTTCACCGACCAGCAGGGCCTTGGTGTGCACCGGCATCCACTCGCTGTTGATGGCGTTGCCGCCCAGATCTTTCTGGCCGCCGTCCAGCTTGTGCATCATCACGCCGCCGGCGATCAGGGCCTTGTCCAGGGCGATGCCGCTGGCCGCGTTCCAGCCTTTGCCGGTCTTGACCATGGAGTCCTGCATGTTCTGCAGTGCCGAGTAGGCGACCTTGTCCTTGATGTTGACGGTCGTGCCTTCCATCTTGGAAAAACCCATGCTGCCGCCCATGAGGTAGGCATAGCGGTGGGTTTCGAGGAAGGCGGCGGCTTTTTCCATGCCGGGCTTGACCTTGATCCAGTTGGCGTTGCCGCCGTAGAACACCTTGGTGAAGCTGGCGTCCGACGGGTCGGCCTTGAGCACCGTCATGATGTCGGCCGGCTTGAGCGTGTCGGCCATCTTTTCGATCTCGGCGCTGCTGGCGTGTCCCAGCTTGATCCAGGAGATCTTCGCGCCTTCGGCGGCCGGGTCGACCGAGAAGCCGCTGCCCAGCTTGCCGACGTACAGCGTGCCGGACGAGAGGTCTTTCTCGCGGTCGGCCACAAAGACGAAGAGGCCGCTGTTGGTGGCGTCGTCGCCCATCAGCACGGTGCGGTTGTCGGGCATGACCTGGACCAGCTCATGCGAGATGCGGCCCATGTTGTAGTGCTTCCTGACCGTGCCGGTGCCATCGGGGTGCACGGTGACTTCAGGCAGGTGGCCGTAGTGGTAGGGATTGGCTTTGGTCTCGTCGCCGTAGACGTTCTTGCTGAACTTCTTGAATTGCGCGCTCTCGGCGGCGAAAGGCGCGTCGGGCTCGTACTCTTCGCTGGAGAGGTGGGTGTTCCAGGGCGACAGGCTGGCGCCGCAGGTGATCCACAGGCCGTGCGCTTTGGACATGTCAACGTTGTGGTACTTCACGAGGCTGAGCTTGCCGGTGGCGGGGTCCTGGTCCAGCGTCAGCACGGCGATGGGCGAGGGCAGGTTGCCGTAGGCATCTGCGCCGGCCTGGTCGCGCGTGGTGTATTCAAACTGCACGACGGCGAAGACCGCCTTGCCCTTGACGCCGGGCACGTTGGCATTGGGCAGGCCCAGCAGCGAGGTGCCGTCGGGCGAGTCGGAGAACATCTGGCGTTCCTTGCCGGGCACCGAGCGGTCGATGATGGGCTGGTTGTTGATGTCCACATAGCCGCCGCTCAGGATGGTGCCGCCCTTGCCGTCCGGCACCATGTCGCCGGTGACGAAGAAAGGCTGGTAGGCGAGCTTGTAGCTTTGCGTGCTGTTGTCTTTGAGGCGGACCTGGAGGCTGGAACCCACGGTGGTGGTGGCCATGGCGGCCGTGTCGGCCAGCGAGGGCGCGGCCATGGACGTGAAGCTTGAAGACAGGTAATTGCCGGCGGCGGCGGGGCCGCTGGTGGCGCAGCCCGACAGCAGGCTGCTGGAGGCCAGGGCGCCCAGCGGCAGCATGGGCGCGGTGGCCAGGAACTTCAGGGCGGTGCGGCGGGACGGGAGGGAGGGGGTGGCCAGGTCGGACATTATTGGTGTTTTCCAGTTTTTCTTCAGGTGGGGATGATCGCGAAGCTGCGGTCATGCTGCGCTGCGGGAATCTTAGGAAGCTTGTGTGACAGTTTCTTGAAACGAGCTGCCATAGAAGGCTCCGGCCTGCGGCGGCGCCCGTGGATTAACCACGCATCGGGTACTTGAATATCCCGGGGCGCACCGCAAGCTGAGCCATTGCGGGCCAAAATCCGGCTAACGCAGAAGCAGAACAACTCCCAAGACTAGTCCCATGACCACCCAACTCAAGATCGATTTTGTGTCCGATGTTTCCTGCCCCTGGTGCGTGATTGGCCTGAAGTCGCTGGACCAGGCGCTGGAGCGTGTGCGCGGCGACATCCAGGCCGAACTGCATTTCCAACCCTTTGAGCTCAACCCCAAGATGGCGCCCGAGGGCCAGGAGATCACCGAGCACATCACCCAGAAATACGGTATCTCGGCCGGGCAGGCTCAGGCCAACCGCGAGAACATACGCGCCCGCGGCGCGCAGGTCGGCTTCAAGTTCAGCATGGCCGACGAGCCCGGCGGCGGGCGCAGCCGCATCTACAACACCTTTGACGCGCACCGGCTGCTGCACTGGGCCGAGCTCGAAGGCGCGGGCAAGCAGAAGGCGCTCAAGGAGTTGCTGTTTAGAACCTATTTCACCGACGGCCAGAGCCCGGCCTCGCACGAGGTGCTGGTGAAGGCGGCTGTGGAGGCAGGCCTGGATGAGGCCCGTGCACGGGAAGTGCTGGCTTCAGGCGAGTACGCGCGCGAGGTGCGCGAACGCGAACAGTTCTACCTGACCCAGGGCATCCATTCGGTGCCGGCCGTCATCATCAATGACCGCCACCTGATTTCCGGCGGGCAACCGGTGGAAGTGTTTGAGCAGGCTTTGAGGCAGATCGCTGCCGGTGCTTAACGGCTAACGGCTGGCGCCTACGACCTCGAAGGTACCCGACTGCTGCACCCAGTCCTTGCCGTTGGAAGCAAAACCGATGGCCTGGCCGGTCGTGAGGTTGAGAGCCACCGTCAGCGTGTAGCCGCTCTCCCTGGAGAGGTAGGACACCACATGCACGTCGTCCGACACTTTCACGGCGGCGCTGGCGTTTTCGTGGTGGTCTTTGGCCTCCGGGCCCGCGCCGCGCCAGGTCAGGGAGCCGTCGCCGGCAAAGGTGTGCTCAAAGGTATGGCCCCGTGTCGGGCCGTCCTTGAAGGTCCAGCGCAGGGTTTTGCCGTGCAGGGATGCGGGGAGGGTGGAGGCTGTCATGGGAACTCCAGAAATAACGCCGGAAACAAGCCTTGGGCGCTATAGCGTGCAGGCCTGGATGGACGTAGCTTCAACGTAGTTCCGCTCCTGGCGGCGGCTTGTCGGAGGAGGGCGAAATCTTCGTAGGACAAGCGGACGCAGCGGCATTTACCGTAGATTCAAGCCATGGTTTCACGCAGAATGAAACGACCCTCACAGGAGTTTCATTCATGCCTTACGAACTTCATTATTGGCCCGGCATCCAGGGGCGCGGCGAATTTGCCAGGCTGGCGCTGGAGGCCGCCGGCGCCGACTATGTGGACGTGGCGCGCGGTTGCGAGGAAGACGGGCAGGGCATTCCCGCGATGACCTACTTCATGGAAAACGCCGGCGTGCGGCATCCGCCCTTCGCGCCGCCTTTCCTGGTCGACGGCAAGACCATCGTCGGCCAGTCGGCCGCCATCCTGCTGTACCTGGGCCCGCGCCTGGGCCTGGTCGGTAAAAGCGAAACGGCCCGCCTCTGGACGCACCAGATCCAGCTCACCATTGCCGACATCGTGGCCGAAGCGCACGACTCACATCACCCGGTGGGCACCGGCCTTTATTACGAAGACCAGAAGAAGGAAGCGCTCAGGCGCGCGAAGGAGTTCAGGACGGCGCGCATCAAAAAATTCCTGGCCTGGTTTGAAACCGTGCTCGAGCGAAACCCGCGCGGTGATGCGCACCTGGTGGGCGGCCGCCTGAGCTATGCCGATCTTTCACTTTTCCAGCTGGTGGAAGGGCTGCTGTATGCCTTTCCCAAGGCCGCCCGCCGTGCCCTGAACCATGCATCGCGGGTGATGGACCTGCATGACGGTGTGGCGAAGCACAGGCGTGTGGCCGCCTACCTCGCGAGCGAGCGGCGCATCCCTTTCAACGAGGACGGCATCTTCCGCCGCTACCCGGAGCTTGATGCCTGAAAGGGTGCGGCTCACGGTCGCCAGCGGCGCGCATTTCCGCGCGGCGCTCTCCTACATGCCTGTCTGTGCTTGCCTGACCATGAGGCCTTGCACCGCGCGAGACCATGGTGGCCAGTGTCCGGCCAGGTGATGAAGAGTAATGGCCCGGACGTCTTTCAAACCCGCGTTCGACAAAGGAGATACACATGGCCAAAGAACACGATCCCAATCTTGACCCGATCAGCAAGGAGCCCGGCTCACATCCGGTGGGCACCGGCATAGGCGCGGCCATGGGCGGCGTTGCCGCAGGCGCGGCCGCCGGTGTGGTGGCCGGCCCCGCCGGCGCTGTTGTCGGCGGCGTGGCTGGTGCGATCGCCGGTGGCATGGGCGGCAAGGAAGCCGCCGAAGCACTGGATCCCACGGCTGCGGAAGCCTTGTGGCGCGACAGGCACACGCTGGAGCCCTATTACGAAATGGGCCGCCCCTTTGACGACTATGCGCCCGCCTACCGGCTGGGCGTGGAAGGACGGCGCGATTACCCCGGCTCGTTCGAGGAGGCCGAAATGCGCCTGGCGGACCGCTGGGATACCTACAGGGGACGTTCGACCCTGGATTGGCCGCAGGCCCGCCAGGCCAGCCGCGCGGCCTGGAACCGCGCGCACGACCAGGTCAGCGCTTATGAAACCGCTGCCTCCCGCAGCGACACAAGCCTCAGCAACGCCGACGCTGCCGGCGTTGCGGACGACGAGGAAATCGTCGACACGCTCAACGACCTGCTGGAATCCTGCCGTGACGGCGAGTACGGTTTCCGCGAATGCGCCGAGCACGCGCGCTCCGAGGACATCAAGGTGCTGCTGCACCGCCATTCCGGCGAATGCCGGGCCGCGGGCCTGGAGTTGCAGACCTTGATACGCCAGCTGGGCGGCAAGCCCGATGACGGCGGCTCGATGGCCGGCGCGCTGCACCGCGGATGGGTGTCCGTGCGGGCAACGCTGAGTGCTTACAGCGACCAGGCCATGCTCAATGAATGTGAGCGCGGCGAAGACGCCGCCGTGGCGCGCTACCGCAAGGCCTTGAAACAAAACCTGCCGTCGTCGATCAGGGCGATGGTGGAACGCCAGGCCCGGGGTGCGCAGCGCAACCATGACCAGGTCAAAGCACTGCGCGATGCATTAAAGGCATCGAAATAAAGCACCGGCTTCACGAAGGTTCTTGAAGTTTCTTGCCGGCACTCGAGGCTCGGCAAACCAGGGGCGGCGCAGGCTGCCCCTTTTTTTCGCCGGAGTCCGCTTAATTTTTGAGGCGGCTTGCGCAATCCACTTGTGCATCCAGCTGCATGCCGCCGCGTGAATAGTCGGCATCGGTGACCTTGCAGCCAGAGCGTTGCTCGATCGCTGTCAGGAGGGCGGTGCGCACAGAAGGCGTGGTGGAAATGGGGCTCGCGGCTGGCGCCGTGGCCGTCCAGGTCCCGGCGGTCAACGGGCTGAGCAGGTAGGTCCGGCCTTCGACGGTGACGCGCTGCACGAGAGGGTCGCTGGTGGCGGCGCAGCCGGCCAGCCAGGCGCCGCACAGCAGCGTGAACAGGGGGACGAAGGCGCACCGGAGGGGCTTCATGCGTGCGCGTTGCGATGTGCTGCTGCGGGTTGCGCCGGCAGTGGGGCCAGGGCCGAGTCGACAGCGGCTTTGGGCTCGGGTACTTTGGGAGGAGCCTTCGGCGATTTGGGATCGGGGCAAGCCGACAAAAGCAGCAAGCCGGCCAGTGTGAAGGGCAAGAGGGGCTTCATGGTGTCTCCAGGCGCATGCGGGTGCGCTGCCTGAATGATAGGACGCGGGCAGGCGCAAGGCCAGTGCCCGCGGGCAAGTCGCGGCGGCGACCTACAGGCGGCGGCGCGGATGCGCGCCGGCCACGCCCATGCGCTGCAGCGCTTCGCTGAGGCTGCGCGCGGGACGCTGGCTACCGGACTGCGCCGAGGCGCATTGCTGCTGGGCAGAGGAGGGCCGGGAGGCAGGAGCGGCCCGCTGCTTCGCGAGTTCCGCCGCGAGCCGGCGGCCCTCGGTCTGCAGGTAGAGCGTCAGGTCCATTTCATCGGGCTGGTTCATGGGGGCCTCGCAAACCCTTTTGTCTGGGCGCAAAAAAAGCGGAGGCACATGGCCTCTACTTGTCTTTTGGGGAAATGCGGTCCACAGCGCTATCAGCTGTTGCTGCGTCCCGACTGCCGGCTGCCGGAGTCCTGGGGCTCCATGTTCTCATCGCGCTCGGACTGGTTGCGCGACTGCTTCTGCTGGTTGTTCTGGGCGCTGCCGTGCTGGCCTTGCTGCCCCTGGCGCTGGTTGCCCTGGCCCTGGTTCAATTGCGCATCGCTGGACTGGTTGACGTTCTGGCGGTCCTGCTGGCCGGGCTGGTTACGCTGGCCTTGTTGCTGCTGTTTGTCCTGGGCTTGGGGATTGTTCCGTTTCGGATCATTCTGGTTCGAAGGCATACAGGTCTCCTTGAGTGAGTGGATGAATGCGAAATGCGAGGTTTGGAACCCCCACAAGGTCAATTTAAAGGCTGCTTGCGGCCGGCCATGTCGGGCCGCTGGCCCTGCCGGTGTAGGAAGTGGATGACAGTTCGATCCCCTGTGTCAGGCGCGCCGCGCCGGCGGCTTGAAGCCAAGCTGTTTCATCGCGGCGGTCAGGCTGTTGCGTGAGGCCTCGTAGGCGTCCCAGGGCCGGTTGCCGACGCCCAGCCGGGCGCCCAGGGTTTGCGCCGTCCAGTGCGCGCCGCTGGTCAGCGAATCCAGTTCATCCCAGGCGACGGGCACCGACACGCCCAGCCCGGGCCGGGCGCGCAGCGACCAGGCAGACACCGTGGTCGCGCCGAAACCGTTGCGCAGGTAGTCCGGGAAAATCTTGCCGACACGGTTTTTAGGGCCGCTCTTGGCGACAAAGCGCTGGGGGATCACCGAGGCCAGGTGCATCACCAGCGCGTGCGAGAAATCCTTGACGGTGTCGAAGTCGTACTGCCGCTTGAGCGGCACCACCACGTGCAGGCCCTTGCCGCCGCTGGTCTTGAGGAAGCTGGACAGCTTCAGCTCGTCGAGAAAGGCGCGTACCAGCTGCGCGGCCTCCTGCATCTGCGGCCAGGCCACGCCTTCGCCGGGATCCAGGTCAAAGGTCATGCGGTCGGGCTTGTGGATGGCGCGCGTCGTGGCGTTCCAGGTGTGGAACTCCAGCACATTGACCTGGGTGGCGGCCAGCAGGGCGGCCGTGGTGGGGATTTCCAGCAGCGGCTCGTGGTCGGGATCCAGCGCGGGGTCCAGCAATTTGATGCCCGGGACCGAGCTGGCTTCGGCGTGCTTCTGGAAGAACAGCTCACCGCCTATGCCCGAGGGCGCGCGCACCAGCGAGGTCGGCCGCGCCTTGAGATGCGGCAATATCAGAGCCGCGACCTGCGCATAGTGCTCGACCACGTTCTGTTTGGTGAAGCCGGTGCTGCTGTCGACCACGCGGTCGGCATGCGTGACGCGCAGGGATTTCAGCGCGGCCGGGGCGGCTTTGGCGGGTGTTTTTGCCGCGGCTTTCAGGCTGCCCTTGGCACTGGGTTTTTCGCTGGCGGGGTTTTTCGCGGGGTTCACGGCGGCGCCTTTCTTGCCGCGCTGCAGGGCGGCGGGTTTTTCACGAACGATGTGGGTGGCGGGCTTGTCGCGGCGCAGGCCCTGGAACACCGAATGGCGGATGTGGCCGCCGTGGGTCCATTCGCCGAAGGCGACCTCGGCCAGCAGCCGCGGTTTGACCCACTGGCCCTTGACGCCGGCGGGCAGCTTTGCGAAGGGGCTGCGCTCCGCATGGATTTTCTGCAGCCGCGCCTTGAGGTCCTTGAGCACCTTGTCATTGAAGCCGGTGCCGACGTTGCCGGCGTACTTCAGCGCGCCGTCCTCGTTGTGCACGCCCAGCATCAGCGCGCCCAGGCCGGCGCGCGAGCCCTTGGGTTCGGTGTAGCCGCCAATGACGAACTCCTGGCGCAGCTGGGTCTTGAGCTTGATCCAGTCCGGCGAGCGGCGCGAGACATAGGCCGAATCCATGCGCTTGCCGATCACACCTTCGAGCCCGACTTGCCGCGCCGACTCCAGCAGGTCTTGCGGTGTTTCCTCAAACGTGTCGCTAAAGCGAATGGTCTCCTGCGGATGGCGGGTGACCAGCGCGCACAGCAGCTCCCGGCGCTGGGCCAGGGGCAACTGGCGCAGGTCCAGTCCGTCGAAGTAGGGCAGGTCGAACACGTAGTAGAGGATGCGGGCTGTGCTGGCATGGTCGAAGGCGTTTTGCAGCGCGCCGAAGTCGGGCACGCCGCGCTCGTTCATCACCACGATTTCGCCGTCGACCCAGCCCGAAGGGATTTCCAGCGCGGCCACGGCCTGGGCCAGCTTGGGCAGCTTGTGCGTCCAGTCATTGCCGTTGCGCGTCATGAGGCGGACCGAGGTCCCGTCTATGCGGGCCAGCAGGCGGTAGCCGTCGTACTTGATCTCGTAGGCCCAGCCCTGCGGGTCGGCCGGCGGGCGCGCGACCAGCGTGGCGAGTTGCGGTGAGAGTATTTCGGGCAGTTTGGCCTTGACGGCGCCTTCGGGAATACCGTTGTCTGTTTGCGCTGCGGCTTTTTTTGCTGAGGCGGCTGAGGCCTTCTTCGTTGCCGTCTTGCGTGGCGCCTTGCCGGATTTTCCCGCGGCGTCACGAGGCAGGGGCTGGCCCGAGAGCACGCTGTTGGGCAGGGCCTCGCGCACGTCGTATTCTTTTTCGGGGCGGGCGTGTTCGTCGTGTTCCTTGATCAGCAGCCAGGGTTCCTTGCTGTCGTCGCCGCGGCCGTGCATGCGCACCAGGGTCCAGCCGCCCTTGAGTTTTTCACCGTGCAGGTCGAATTTCAGTTTTCCTTGACGCAGGCTTTTGGCCGGGTCGCCGTGCGGTGTCCACAGGCCGCGGTCCCAGACGATCACGTCGCCGGCACCGTATTGTCTGGCGGGGATGCTGCCTTCAAAACCTGCGTAGGAGATAGGGTGGTCTTCCACGCGCATGCCCATGCGCTTGACGGCCGGGTCCAGGCTGGGGCCCTTGGGAACCGCCCAGCTTTTGAGTGCGCCCTGCAGCTCCAGGCGGAAGTCGTAATGCAGGTTGCGGGCATCGTGCTTCTGGATCACGAAGCTCAAGGCCTTGTCCGAACGTGCACCGCCCTCCGCGGGTTCGGGCGTGCGCGTGAAGTCGCGTTTGGCGCGGTAGTGTTTCAGCGAATCGCGGGTGCCCATGTCGTCGGCCTGCGCGGCAGTGGCCGGCTAGGCGGCGCGCCGCCTGGCGGGGGCATGCGCGCCGCTTTTGGCCGCGGACTTTTTGCGTGCCGGCGTTTTGGCGGAGGCCTTTGTTTTGGCGGCCGGCTTGGATTTGGGCGCGTCGCCGCCGCCTTTGCGCAGGCTGCGCTGCAGCAGTTCGGTCAGGTCGATGATCTTGGCGCCGGAACGGGTTTCGGTTTCGTCGGACTCCTCCGGCTGCACCACGTTCTCCAGTTTGCCTTCCTTGGCCTTGCGCTTGACCAGCGCCATGATGTCGTCCTTGAAGGAATCGGTGAACTGTTCCGGGTCCCATTTGCCGGTCATATCGTCTACCAGCTGTTTGGCCATGGCCAGTTCCTTGTCGGAAAGGCCGGCGGCCTTGGCACCCACAGGCGGCAGGTTCAGCTCTTCGATCGAGCGGATGTCGGCGCCCCAGCGCAACAGGTTCAGCACCAGCACCGGGCCCGCGGGCACCAGCACGGCCAGGTGCTGCTTGGTCTGGATGATGACGCGGGCAACGCCGACGCGCTGCGTTTTCAGCAAGGTGTCGCGCAGCAGCGCATAGACCTTCTGGCCCTTGTTGATGGGCGCGACGTAGTAGGGCCGCTCGAGGTAGACAAAGGGAATCTCGGTGTTGGGCACAAAACTTTCGATTTCAATGGTCTGGGTGGTCTTGGGATAGGCCGCGGCGATTTCGTCTTCCGACAGCACCACGTACTGGCCGTCCTCGTATTCGACGCCTTTGACGATGTTTTCCTTGGTGATTTCCCTGCCCGTGCGCTTGTTGATGCGCTTGTAGCCCACCGGGTCCATGCTGCGCTTGTCCAGCCAGTCGAAGTTGACGCCGCTTTCGGAGGTGGCCGAATGCAGCGCGACGGGGATGTGGACCAGGCCGAAGCTGATGGCGCCTTTCCATAGAACGCGGGATGCCATGGGTGTCCTTCTTGCGGATATGACTATCCCAACAGTCTCCGGCTCGCGCGCATGCGGATGTGTCGGCGCGCGGTGGGGTAGGGGCGTCGTCCGGAACCGACTGTTCGCATGGGGTTTGTCCTACGGGTCCGGGCGCGGTGCGACACGCACAATCGGCTGCAACTTTTCAAGGAGCCGACCCATGCTTTCACGCCGTACCGCCACCCGAATGTCCCTGGCCGCCCTGGCTGTGGCCGCTGCCGCCATCACCGGCTGCGGTGTGATGAACAAGCAATCCAGCCTGGTCGCTTTCACCACGCAGCTTCGCGGCGCCAATGAAGTGCCCGCCAATGCCAGCCCCGGCAGCGGCTCGGTCGATGCCGTGTTCGACCCCAGCACCAACCTGCTTCGCTGGAAGGTCAACTACACCCGTCTCACCGGGCCTGCAACGGCAGGGCACTTTCACGGCCCCGCCGCCATCGGCGCCAACGCCGGCGTTGCCCTGGGATGGGCCGGCCCTCCAAGCAGTCCCATGGACGGCAGCGCAACGCTGACAGCCGCCCAGGCCGCCGACCTGATGGCAGGCCGGTGGTATGCCAATATTCATACGGCGGCCTATCCCGCTGGTGAAGTGCGCGGCCAGATGACGGTGGTGCGCAACTAAATTCGGGTTCCCCGGCCTCTACGGAGGTTGTCGAATAAATGGTTGCGGACGCAACCGGATGGGTTTATAGTTGCGATCGCAACCATAAATCAACCGGAACAAGCGCATCGTGACAACGCCTCTTTCTTCGGGTTCTTCCGGCTGGCCGCGCCGTGTGCCGGTGCTGATTGCCGGCGGCGGCCCGGTGGGCATGACGCTGGCGGCTTTGCTGGCGCGCCACGGCGTCGCCAGCCTGGTGGTGGAGGCCGACGCCGGTTATTGCGCCGGCAGCCGCGCCATCTGCATGTCGCGCCGCTCGCAGGAAATTTTCGGCTGGGTCGGCGCCGACAAGGCGCTGGGGGACAAAGGCTTGTCATGGGTGGGCGGGCGCAGCTACTTCCGCGACCGCGAAGTGCTGCATTTCCAGATGCCCAGCGAGCCTACGCAGCGCTTCGCGCCCATGGTCAATATCCAGCAGTTCTATGCCGAGGAGTTCGCGCACAAGGCGGCGCTGGCCCAGGCCGGCCTGGTTGACGTGCGCTGGTCCAGCAAAGTGACGGCGGTGCGGCCCGAGGCCGGCGGCGCGCAGGTGGATATCGAGGCGCCTGACGGCACGCATACCGTGCAGGCTGACTGGGTGGTGGCCTGTGATGGCGGCCGCAGCACGGTGCGCGAACAGCTGGGCCTGCAGCTCGAAGGCACACAGTACGAGGGTCGCTACGTGATCGTCGACGTGGTGCAGAAAACCCGCCGCGCGGTTGAGCGCCTGGCCTGGTTCGACCCGCCGTCGAATCCCGGCTCCACCATCCTGATGCACCGCCAGCCCGACGACGTCTGGCGCATCGACTACCAGATCCGCGACGACGAGGACCCGCTCGAGGCGGTCAAACCCGAGAATGTGCTGCCGCGCGTGCAAAGCCATTTGTCCATGATCGGCGAGGACCAGCCTTGGGAGCCGCTGTGGATTTCGATCTACAACGCCAAATGCCTGACGCTGCCCAGCTACCGCCACGGCCGTGTGCTGTTCGCCGGCGACGCGGCCCACCTGGTGCCCATCTTCGGCGTGCGTGGGCTCAACTCGGGCCTGGACGATGCGGGCAACCTGGCCTGGAAACTGGCGCTGGTGCAACAGGGCCGCGCCGCGGATTCGCTGCTCGACAGTTATTCCAGCGAGCGCGTGCAGGCCACGCGCGAGAACATCCGTTACGGCGCCAAGAGCACCGAATTCATGGCGCCGCCCAACCACGGCTTCAAGCTGTTGCGCGAAGCCGCGCTGCGCCTGGCGACCGAGGACGCCGCCGTGGCCTCGCTGCTGAACCCGCGCCAATCCACTCCAGTCGAATATGTGGGCTCGCCGCTGAACCTGGCCGCGCAGGAAAGCGCTTTCGGCGCCGGTGCGCGCGCCGGCATGCCCGCACCTGAGGCCAGGCTGCGTGGTGCGGACGGCGACCTTCATCTCACATCGTGTTTCGGTGGCGGTTTTGTGCTGCTGTATTTCAGCGAGAAGGGCGTACTGCCAAAAGGCATCGCCGCCTTGGCGGCCTCCGGCCAGGACGGCCCCGCTTCCGTCAAGGTGATCGCTATTGGCAAGCAGGGCGAGCCCGCCAATGACGTCCTGCTCGATGAGCTCGGCCAGGCCCGCGAGCGCTACCGCGCTGGTGAGGGCTCGGCCTTCCTGGTGCGGCCCGACGGCTACCTCATGGGCCGCTGGAAGGCGGCCTCAGCCGCGGAAATTGCCTCCGCGTTGAAGCCTTTCCAGCAGCGGCCAGCTTGATGATTGAGGAGACAACCATGAACCCGACACTGCCCCAAACCGGCGACCTTGACCAGGCCTATACAGCGCTCGCGGAGGCCACGGCCCGTGTCGGCGAGGCGAGGGCGCCACTGCTGCTGGCCACGCTGGCGCTCGCGTTGCTGAGCCGCCAGCCCGACGCCGGCGAAGCCCTGGCGCTGATCGCCCAGGCCGAGCGCCTGGCGGCCACCTGATTCCGATACCCCTTCCCGATCACCCATAACCATTTCACGGAGACAAAACATGCACCGCCTTCCCGCTTCCCTTCGCCGCCTGCTTGCCGTACTGGCGCTGGCCTCCACCGCCGCTTCCGCGCAGACCTGGCCGGCACGCCCCATCGAATGGGTAGTGCCTTACCCGGCGGGCGGCGGCTCCGACGTGGTGGCGCGCGCGTTGACCGAAGCCATGGGCCAGGCCCTGGGCCAGCCTCTCATCATCAACAACAAGCCGGGGGCCGCGACCAACATCGGCGCCGACTACGTGGCCCACGCCAAACCCGACGGCTACACCGTGCTGACCGGCGACACCGCCACGCTGGCGGCCAATCCGGCGCTCTACACCAAGCTCAGCTACAGCGCTGAAAAAGACCTGGCGCCCATAGGCCTGCTGGCGCGTTTCCCGATGATCCTGGTCGTCAACCCCGCCGTGCCTGCCAAAAACCTGGCCGAGTTCACGGCCTGGGCCAAGACCCAGAAGGGCGGCGTCAGCTACGCCACGCCGGGCGCCGGCAGTCCGCACCACCTGGCCACGGAACTGTTCCGCGGCAAGACCGGCCTCAACCTGGTGCATGTGCCGTATCGCGGCGCCGCACCGGCGGTGCAGGACGTGGCGGGCGGGCAAGTGCCTTTCATGTTTGTCGACACTGCCAGCGGCATGGGCTTTATCAATGCCGGGCGGCTGCGCGCCATTGCCATCGCGAGCCCGCAGCGCGTGAAGAACTTCGAGACCATCCCCACGCTGGACGAACAAGGCCTCAAGGGTTTTGAAGCCTACGCCTGGCAAGGCCTGGCCGCGCCGGCCGGCACGCCGGACGCCGTGATCGCCAAGCTCAACAAGACGCTGGTGGACGCCCTGAACTCCACGCCTGTCAAGGCGCGTTTCCAGGTGCTAGGCCTGGAACCCACGCCCAGCACGCCGGCGCAGATGGCCGGTTATGCCAAAGCCGAACGCGAAAAATGGGCGCAGGTCATACGCGCCAGCGGCATCAAACTGGACTGAGTGGACTGAAAATGGAGTCCCTGCCACCAAGGTGAAGACCGACATGATCAAGCTCGACAGAACCCTGACCTACCGCCTGCACCTGCTGCACAAGCTGACCGACCTGGAAAGCCAGCGTGCCTATGTGGCCGGGGCCGGGCTGTCGATGAGCGACGGCCGCTGCCTCACGGCGGTCGGCACCTTCGCGCCGCTCTCGGTCAACGACCTCGCGCAAAAAGCCAACCTCAACAAGGGCCAGGCCAGCCGCGCCGCCCAGTCGCTGGTCGAGCAGGGCCTGGTGGTCAAGGCCGCCAGCCCGACCGATGGGCGCGGTGTGGTGCTGACCATGACACCCAAGGGCAAGGCCGCCTGGCAGCGCGCCATGCAGGTGGTGGGCCAGCGCAACCAGGACATCTTTGGCGTGCTCAGCGCGGCCGAGCGCGAGCAGCTCAGCGGCTTTTTCGACCGGCTGATCGCCAAGGCCAGGGCCGACGGCGGCGCGGTGGAAGACACCGGCGAAGAATGACATGGGAACTTTGGAGAGACTTCAATGAACACGATGACCACCTTGCGTTACCAGTCCGGCTTCGGCAATGAATTCGCCAGCGAGGCCGTCGCCGGCGCCTTGCCTGAAGGGCGCAACAGCCCGCAGCGTGCGCCGCACGATCTGTACACCGAGCTGGTCTCGGGCACGGCCTTTACCGCGCCGCGCGCCGACAACCGCCGCACCTGGCTCTACCGCCGCCAGCCTTCGGTGGTGGCGGGCGGTTACCAGGCTTATGTGCAGCCGCAGTGGACCACGGGCGCCGCGGGCGGTGTGGCCGTGCCGCCCGACCCTTTGCGCTGGAGCCCCTTCGCGATTCCCGCGCAGCCGCTGGATTTTGTTGACGGCCTGCGCACCGTGGCGGCCAACGGCGACGCCGATGCGCAGACCGGCATTGCCGCGCACATGTACGTCGCCAACCGGTCGATGGCGCGGCGCGCATTGGTCAACGCCGACGGCGAAATGCTGCTGGTGCCGCAGCAAGGCCGGCTGGTGCTGACGACCGAACTCGGCATCATGGACGTTAAGCCCGGTGAAATTGCCGTGCTCCCGCGCGGCATGGCCTTTAGCGTGGCCTTGCCCGACGGCGCTTCGCGCGGCTATGTTTGCGAGAACTACGGCGCGCATTTCCGCCTGCCCGAGCTCGGCCCCATAGGCTCCAACGGCCTGGCCAATTCGCGCGATTTCCTGGCGCCCGTGGCGGCCTTCGATGCCGCCGATGAAGCTGGAAAGCCTTACGAGATCATCAAGAAGTACGGCGGCCGTTTGTGGTCGGCGCAGCAGCCGCGCAGCCCCTTCAATGTGGTGGCCTGGCACGGCAACCTGGTGCCCTGCAAATACGACACGGCGCACTTCATGACCATAGGCTCCATCAGCTACGACCATCCGGACCCGTCCATCTTCACCGTGCTGACCTCGCCCTCGGACACACCGGGCACGGCCAACTGCGATTTCGTGATCTTCCCGCCGCGCTGGATGGTGGCCGAGAACACCTTCCGTCCGCCCTGGTACCACCGCAACCTCATGAGCGAGTTCATGGGACTGGTGTACGGCCAGTACGACGCCAAGCCCGAAGGCTTCAAGCCGGGCGGCGCCTCGCTGCACAACTGCATGGTGCCGCACGGCCCGGACACCGAGGCGTTTGAAAAAGCCAGCACGGCCGAGCTCCAGCCGCACAAACTCGACAACACCCTGGCCTTCATGTTTGAAAGCCGCTACCGCTTTATCCCCACGGCCTATGCGATGGACGGCGGTTCGCTCGATACCGCCTATGCCGGCTGCTGGGCCGGGCTCAAGGACCAATTCAAGGCTTGATGCCTGCCACCCATTTTTGCAAAGCCGACCATGATGAATTCGCTGAATGCCACCCACGACTCCCAGCTGCGCAGCTGGGTAGCCTCCGCCAATAAGGCCGGCGCCGACTTCCCCATCCAGAACCTGCCTTTCGGCACGTACAGCCTGACGCCGCAGGGCGAGCGCCGCATCGGTATCGCCATCGGCGACCAGGTGCTGGATTTGCGCGCGGCCGGGCTGGTCCATGTCAGCGACATGAATGCGCTGATGGCGACAAGCCCGCAGGAGATGAGCGCGCTGCGGGCCGCGATCTCGCAAGGCCTGACTGAAGGCAGCGCGAAGCAGCGCGAGTGGTCGGGCTTTTTGCACGCCCAGGATGCGGTGACCCTGCACCTGCCTTGCCGCATCGGCGACTACACCGACTTTTACACCGGCATCCACCATGCGACCACGGTCGGCAAGCTGTTTCGTCCCGACGCGCCGCTGCTGCCGAACTACAAATGGGTGCCCATCGCTTATCACGGCCGGGCATCGTCCATTGGCGTCAGCGGCCAGCAATTCCCGCGGCCGCTGGGGCAGACCAAGGGTCCGAACGAGGAGGCGCCGGTCTTGCGGCCCAGCCATCGCCTGGACTACGAGCTCGAACTCGGCGTGCTGGTGGGGCAGGGCAACGCGCTGGGCGAAGCTGTGGGCATGGAGCAGGCCGAGGCCCATGCTTTCGGGATGGTGTTGCTCAACGACTGGTCGGCGCGCGACGTGCAGGCCTGGGAATACCAGCCGCTGGGCCCTTTCCTGGCCAAGAATTTCGCGAGCACGATCTCTCCCTGGATCGTCACGCTGGAGGCGCTCGCGCCGTTTCGTGCGGCCTTTTCGCGCCCCGAGGGCGACCCGCAGCCCTTGCCTTACCTCGACTCGCCGGGCAACCGGCAACAGGGCAGCCTGGACGTGGAACTCGAGGTCTGGCTACACACGCAAGCCATGCGCGACGCCAGCCAGGGACCCGAGCGCCTGTCGCAATCCAACTTTCGCGACGCCTATTGGACGGTGGCGCAAATGCTCACGCACCATACCGTCAACGGCTGCAACCTGCAGCCCGGCGATCTGCTGGGTTCGGGCACCTTGTCTGGTGCGCGGCCCGAGCAGGCCGGCTCGCTGCTGGAACTCAGCGCCGGCGGCAAAAACGCCTTGACGCTGTCCAACGGCGAGACGCGCACCTTCCTCGAGGACGGCGACGCCGTCATCCTGCGTGCCTGGTGCGAGCGCGAGGGTTTCCAGCGCATCGGTTTTGGCGAGTGCTGGGGCCAAGTGCTGCCGGCGCGCTAAAAGCGGTCACGTTTCGTCCGCGAGCGAAGCATAGGGTCGGTGTTTGGGGCAAAAATAATGGCCATGCACCTCGATACCAACCCTGAAAACATCCTCGCGGCATCCGCCCATCGCAATCCCTATCCGTATTACGCAACCCTGGCCGCAGGCCCGGCGTTGGTGTTTGACGCGCCGCGCAAACTCTGGATCGCCAGCAGCGCCGTGAGCGTCAAAGAGGTGCTGGGCAATCCGGCCTGCCGTGTGCGCCCCGTCGCGGAGCCCGTGCCGGCAGCCATCGTCGGCTCGGCGGCCGGCGAGGTCTTCGGCCACCTGGTGCGCATGAACGAGGGCCTGCGGCACGACGCGCCCAAGCTGGCTTTGGAGCGGTTTCTGGCGGCGGTGGATCTGGAGCGCGTGGAGGCCAGGACGGAAGCGCTGGCCTTGCAAGTCGCGGGGGAGGGCGCTTTGCGAGGCGCCGCACTGTCGCGCTGGGCCTTTGAGGTGCCCGTGATGGCCGTGGCCGACCTGCTGGGTTTTGCCGAAGACGAGCTGCCGCGAGTGGCGCGCTGGATGGCCGACTTTGTCGCCTGCCTGTCGCCGCTCAGCACGCCGGCCCAACTGGCGGCGGCCGGCGACGCCGCTTCGGCCTTGCTCGCGCGCTTTGCGGAGCTGGTGCAAGCGACGGCGGCCCAGCCCGGCAGCGCGCTGGCGCGCCTGCAGCGGGAGGCGGCGCAGGCCGGCTGGCACGATGCGCAGGCGCTGCTTTGCAATGCGGTCGGCTTGCTGTCGCAAACCTATGAAGCCACGGCGGGTTTGATCGGCAACAGCATCGCGGCCTTGGCCACACGGCCCGGCCTGCTGGAGGCCATGGAACGCGAGCCCGGCCAGTTGCTGCGGATGGTCCATGAGGTCAGTCGTTATGACCCTTCCATCCACAACACGCGCCGCTTTGTGGTCGAGGCCACCGAGGTCGCGGGCATTCCGCTGCAGGCCGGCGATGTGGTCTTGCTGGTGCTGGCCGCCGCGGGCCGCGATCCCGCGTGCAATGCCAGGCCCGGCGAGTTCCTGCTGGAGCGCCCGGACCGCGAGGTACCCGGCTTCGGCCATGGCGCGCACCAGTGCCCGGGCCAGGCGCTGGCATGCGTGATCGCGGCGGCGGCCATCCGGGCCTTGCTGGTGCCGGGGCGGCTCAAGGACACCGCGTCGTTCAGCTGGACTTACCGGCCGTCCATGAATGCCCGGATTCCGGTCTTCACCGCTTGATGCCACCATCACATCATCTCGTCCAGCAAAAAAAGGGCTCCCCATGATTGCGATTATTTTTGAAGTGCTGCCCGCCCAGGGCCAGAAGCAGACCTATCTCGACATTGCCGCGGCGCTCAGGCCGCAGCTTGAAAAAATCGACGGCTTTATTTCCATTGAGCGCTTTGAAAGCCTGAGCACGCCGGGCAAGCTGCTGTCGCTGTCCTTCTTCCGCGATGAGGCCGCCGTGCTGGAATGGCGCAAGCTGGAAACCCACCGCCAGGCGCAAAGCCGCGGGCGCGGCGGGGTGTTTGAGGACTACAGGCTGCGTGTGGCCCATGTGCTGCGCGATTACGGCATGACCGAACGCGACGAAGCGCCTGCCGACAGCCGGCAGGTTCACGGCTGAGTTCGGGGTCCGCGATTCCGGCGCGGCGGCCACCACCACCAGCCCAGCAAGACCAACATGCCGAAGGCGGAGTAGGCCACGACGAACATCCAGGCCGGCGCGTTGAAAAAGATCAGCCTTGAAAGCCAGTGCTCGATAAACGATTCGGCATAAGCTTCTTGCCCGGCCTGCAATCGCAGCGACTGTTCCCAGAGGGTGAGGGGGCAAGTCTGGCCCAGCCAGCTTTGCAGCACCACAAAGGCGATCAGCGCCAGGTGCGCCAGCCGGACCCACAGCTTGCGCACCCAGGCCCAGCCGCGCAGGCCGCCGGCCATGAACAGCAACTGTCCCAGCACGGCAAAAGCCACGATGGCCGCGTGCAGCAGCAACATCAGGTCGGCGAGCAAGCTGGCGGTGTAAGGGGTCATGGCTTTGATTTGGAGGTGAAAAGCGGTGCAATCCGTCGCCGCTGAGCCACTTTAACCACGCTAGGGGTCCGTAGTGAGGCCTTTGTAGGGCTTAAATGCCGGATAAAGAGGCACAACTCAGGGTAAACCTTACAATCGAGGGTTACCCAAAGCCCCCATGAACGCCCCCGTCGACGTCTCCTTCTTTACGCGCGCCGCCAAGCCGCTGACCAGCTACCGCAAGTACTGGGCGGCCCGCTTCGGCACCGCCAAGTTTCTGCCCACCAGCCGGGCCGAGATGGACGCGCTTGGCTGGGACAGCTGCGACATCATCGTGGTCACGGGCGACGCCTATGTCGACCACCCGAGCTTCGGCATGGCCGTCATTGGCCGCATGCTGGAGGCGCAAGGATTTCGCGTCGGCATCATCGCCCAGCCCGAATGGCAAAGTGCCGACCCCTTCAAGGTGCTGGGCAAACCCAACCTGTTTTTCGGCGTGACCGCCGGCAACATGGATTCGATGATCAACCGCTACACGGCGGACCACAAGATCCGCAGCGACGACGCCTACACCCCCGGCGACATAGGCGGCAAGCGCCCCGACCGCGCGGCGCTGGTGTATTCGCAGCGCTGCCGCGAGGCCTACAAGGACGTGCCCATCATCCTGGGCGGCATTGAAGGCTCGCTGCGCCGCATCGCGCATTACGACTACTGGTCCGACAAGGTCCGCCGCAGCGTGGTGGTCGATGCGAAGTGCGACCTGCTGCTCTACGGCAATGCCGAGCGCGCCATCGTCGAGATCGCGCACCGCCTGGCCGCCAAAGAGCCGGTCGCCAGCATCACCGACGTGCGCGGCACGGCCTTTATACGCCGCAGCGGCGACGAGAGCGCCCAGGGCTGGTTCGAGATCGACTCCACCAGTGTCGATGCGCCGGGCCGGGTTGAAGCACACGTCAACCCGTATTTGATGATTTCCGACCAGGCGCGCGAACAGGGCGCGACCTGTGCGCGTGAGGATGAGGCGACTGAAGTGGCGGTCAAGGCCGAGTCGGCGGGTTCACCCGTTGTGGCGAAAGCGGCGGCGCAAGCCAATCCGGCCATCAAGCCGCTGACCTTTGTGGCCAACCCAAACCTCCCGTCCACGGTGCACACCGCGCAGGGCAAGATCAAGGTCCCGCCGCGCGACCGCTCGGTGATACGCCTGCCGTCCTACGAACAAGTCAAGAGCGATGCGGTGCTCTATGCCCACGCCAACCGCGTGCTGCACCTCGAAACCAACCCCGGCAACGCCCGCGCGCTGGTGCAGGCCCACGGCGAAGGCGCCACGGCGCGCGACGTGTGGATCACGCCGCCGCCCATCCCGCTGACCACGGCCGAGATGGACTACGTCTTCGACCTGCCTTACGCCCGCTCGCCGCACCCGCGTTATGCCGACGAAAACGGCAGCCACGACGGCGCGACCAAGATTCCCGCGTGGGAGATGATCCGTTTTTCCGTCAACATCATGCGTGGCTGCTTCGGCGGCTGCACCTTCTGCTCGATCACCGAGCATGAAGGCCGCATCATCCAGAGCCGCTCCGAAGACTCGGTGATCCGCGAGATCGAGGCGATCCGCGACACCGTCAAGGGTTTTACCGGCGCGATTTCCGACCTGGGCGGGCCCACCGCCAATATGTACCGCATAGGCTGCAAGTCGCCCGAAATCGAGGCCGCCTGCCGCAAGCCTTCCTGTGTGTACCCGGGCATCTGCTCCAACCTCAACACCGACCACAACCCGTTGATCAAGATGTACCGCCGTGCGCGGGCCTTGAAGGGCGTGAAGAAGATCCTCATCAGCTCCGGCCTGCGCTACGACCTGGCCGTGCAAAGCCCCGAGTACGTGAAAGAGCTGGTGACGCACCACGTGGGCGGCTACCTCAAGATCGCGCCCGAGCACACCGAGCAGGGACCGCTCACCAAGATGATGAAGCCCGGCATCGGCAGCTATGACAAGTTCAAGCAGATGTTCGAGAAGTACAGCCTCGAAGCCGGCAAGAAGCAGTTCCTGATCCCGTATTTCATCGCGGCCCACCCGGGCACCAGCGACGAAGACATGATGAACCTGGCGATCTGGCTCAAGAAGAACGGCTTCCGCGCCGACCAGGTGCAGACCTTCTACCCCAGCCCCATGGCCACGGCGACGACGATGTACCACACCAACAAGAACCCGCTGCGCAAGATCACGCGCGACAGCGAGACGGTGGACATTGTGCGCGGCGAACGCCGGCGCCGGCTCCACAAGGCCTTCCTGCGCTACCACGATCCCAACAACTGGCCGGTGCTGCGCGAGGCGCTCAAGGCCATGGGCCGCGCCGACCTGATCGGCAACGGCAAACACCACCTGATCCCGACCTTCCAGCCGCTGACCGACGGCAGCTACACCAGCGCGCGGCGCAAGAACTCGACGGGCACCGCTGCCCCGGCCAAGGCCGCGCCGGTGGTCAAAGGCCGTTTGCTGACGCGCCACACCGGCCTGCCGCCGCTGGCGCAGGGCGCCGGCGGCAAGCCTTCCGGCCGCAAGAGCCGCTAGGGCGCCGGGCGAAAGCCCGGCCAGCCGCACACCTTTCTGGCAAGATGCTTCCCAGTGCCTCGGCGGCCAGCGCATCGCCGCAGCAGGCTCCTGATCCACAACCCCACGGGGAGATCCATGCCGATTGCCATGCCCATTTCCTGGTCCATCGCACGCAAAGTGCTCGTGGCTTTCACCATGACCGCCGTCACGGCCTGTGCCTGGCTGGCCCCGCTGGACGCGCCGGCCATGCGGCAGGTCGATGCCGGCCTCAAGCGAGCGCTGGTCAGTTTCGCGACGGCGCGCCTGCTCAATGCCGTGATCTCGGTCGCGCAGGGCACCGAAGCCTCGGTGCAGCCCTTTGGCGTGGGCGTTACCTTCACGCCCGGGCAAATCCTGGACCCGGTGAACGACCTCGTGGAGCAGTTCTCGCACCTGATGCTGGCGGCCAGCGTTGCCTTCGGCATCCAGAAGGCGCTGATCAGCATAGGCGGCTACTGGCCGGTGTCACTGGCCTTGAGCGCCGCGGCGCTGGGCTGGTGGTGGTTCCAGCTGCGCAGGTCGCGGGCGCCGCCCTGGCTGTCCAGGCTGCTGGTGATTTTGCTGATGCTGCGCTTTGCCGTGCCGGTGGTGACCCTGGGCAGCGACCTGCTGTGGCAAAAATTCCTGGCGGCCGACTACGCGGCCAGCCAGCAATTGATAGACGGCGCGACGGGCCAAGCCGTGCAACTCAACCCCGCCGCCGCGGCCGCGCCCGACAACCGCGGCCTGGTCGACAGCATGAAAGACTGGCTGGCGAAAAACGGCGACGTGGGCCGGCATTTCGAGAACCTCAAGCGCGCGGCAGAGCAGGCCACCGAACACATCATCAAACTCATCGTGATCTTTGTGCTGCAGACCCTGGTGATTCCCTTGCTGCTGCTATGGGCCCTGTATGCCTTTGTCCGGCAGGTGTTTGAGCGGCCCGCGCGAGGCGGCGTGTTGGCACCAGGCTGATGGGATGCCATCCTTGTAAACTTGCCCGACACAAAAAAGGGAGATGCAATGACGGGATGGTTTGCACGCAGTGCATGGTGCCTGGTTTGGTTTTTTCTGCTGGGTGCCAAAACCGCTGTGGCGGCAGATGCGCCCGTTTGCCCACCGGCCGCCAAGCCGTTTTCCCCGGAGCTGTTTGATGCCGCGGCCAGGCAGGCCCGTGACCGCGGGCCGCTTTGGCGCATTACCAAAGACGGCCGCTCCTCCTATCTCTACGGCACCATCCACGTGGGCAAAGCGCAATGGGTGCTGCCCGGGCCGCTGGTCAAGCGGGCTCTGCAGCAAACCGACATGGTGGCCCTGGAACTTGACCCGCTTGACGAGTCGGTCCAGCGCGAGATGGCGGCCGTACTGGCTTCCAAAGGACCGGGCAAACTGCCTGCGGCACTTCAGGCTCGCGTGAAAAAACTATGGGAGGCCGCATGCCTGCCGGAGGATGTCTTGAGACAGGGGCCGGCAGAAATGCATGCATTGACGCTGACATTCATGGCTGCTCGCCATGATGGCTTTGATCCCAGCTACGGCAGCGAAATCATGCTTTCCCTGATAGCCCGGAGCGTGGGACGACCGGTGGTGTCCCTGGAGACGGTCGCGCTTCAGCTCCAGGGGATTTTTGCCCAGGACGATACCGAGGTCGAAGCCATGGTCCGCGATTGGCTCGATGACGTGGAGGCGGACCGATTGCGTCCGGTGCTGCGCAAGGTGGCCCTGGTGTGGGAGACCGCTGATCTGGCCGAACTCGACAACTACAAGGCCTGGTGCGAATGCGCCAGGACCGAAGCCGAGCGAAAGTTGCTGAAAAGGGCACTGGACGATCGCAATCCCGGCTTGGCGCGGCGCATCCATGAACTCCATGGCGAGGGGCGAAAACTTTTCGCCGCGGTGGGGGCCATGCACATGACTGGCTCGCAAGGCCTTCCGGCCCTGATGGCGGCACGCGGCTACCAGGTTGAACGCCTGTTCTGAACCTGCTGCTTCGCGGCAGATGTCGCCGGCACATCGTTCGGCTAAGATGCGGCGCATGCAACTCCAGCTTTCTCCTCCCTCCGTCGCTCTGTGATGCACCCGGCTTGACGCCCGGCTGCGCCCTTTGGCCGTGCCAGTTCCGGCGGAACGGCGCGCGGCCTTGAGTTGACGCGCCTGCCTGCTTTTTTCGCGGCGACCCCGCCTGCGGCAGGCGCACGGACGGAGAATTTTCATGAAAACCCAAACATCGGCCACCCTGGCCTGGGGCGGTGTCTTGCTTGCGGGCGTCTTGTGGGGCGTGGGCGCCCTGGTGGCCCAGTCTGTGATGGCCGGGGGCATGGCGCCCTACAGCCTGTCCCTGGCGCGCTTCGCGCTTGGCCTGCCGCTCTTGTGGTGGTGGCACTGGCGGCAGTTGCCGGTCGCGCCGCATACCGCCCAATGGCGGCAACTGCCGCGTCGCGGCCAGGCGCTGGTTGTGGGCACCGGCCTGGCCATGGCGCTCAACGTCACGAGCTGGTTCATCGCCATGGGCTATATAGGCGCGGCGCTGCCGACGGTGATCTCGATCTGCTGCGCGCCGGTGATCGTCGCGCTGCTATCGGTGCTGCGCGGCTATGAGCGCGCCAGCGGCCGGTTGCTGCTGGCTTTGGGCCTGGCCTTGCTGGGTGTGGGCCTGATCGCCATGCCAGGCGAGGGTTTGAGCCTGCCGGCGCATTACGCGGCCGGCCTGGCTTGGTCGCTGGCTTCGGCCGCGCTGTATTCGCTGGTGGTGCTGGGCAATGCGCGCATGCCCTCGCACATTCCCGCGGTCACGGCCTCAGCCTGGAGCATGAGCGCGGCCGCCTTGCTGATGCTGGCCATGGCTGCCGTGCAAGGCGTGACCTGGCCGCAGCACACCACCGCCTGGCTGCAGGTGGCTTACACCGGCATCTTCACCACGTCGATCGCCTACCTGGCCTTCGCCTGGGGGGCGCGGCGCCTGTCGCCGACCGCGACGGTGATAGGCACGCTGGTGGAGCCGCTGGTGGCCGCCGTCGCAGCGGCCTGGCTGTTTGCCGAGCCCTTGAGCGCGCAGCAGGGCGTGGGCGCCTTGCTGCTGGGAGCAGCGATGGTGGTGCTGGCGCGACGGGCTTCGTGAGTTCGCGCAGGGGCGCTCAGGCCGCCAGCGTGTGCAGCGGAATGTCCTTCTCGACGGCCAGCGCGTCCAGCTCCTTGCGCGTCATGCCGCGGAGCCAGGTTTCAATCGCCGCATGCGTGGCCGATGCGAACATGGCCTTCATGCCCGAGGCCTGGACGCCAGCCGCGGCACACAGGCTGGCCGCGAAGTGCGGCTCCAGCGCCGCCAGCGCGACGCGGCCGTCCTTGCAGGCGTAGAGGCGGTAGCCCGCATGGCCGCCGCCAACGGCCGCGCCGGGTTGCGTCAGGCCCCAATTGCGCGGCAGGGCCAGGTAGCCGGCCGCGGCGGAAAGAGCCACCTCGAGACAGGCGCCCTTGCCCTTGCTTCGCTGGTGCATTACGGCTTGCAGCACGGCTTCGCTGGCCATCAGCGAGCCGCCCATGTCGGCGTACAGCGTGGCGGGCAAGTCCAGCCCGGTGACCAGGTCGTTCTCGGCCAGGTAGGTCAGGTCGTGGCCCGGTTCTTCGGCGCGCTCGCCTGGGCTGCCGACGATGGCGACCTGGCTTAGCTGCGGGTGCTGCTGGTGCAGCGCCTTCCAGCCCAGGCCCAGCTTGGCCAGCGCCGACGGCCGGAAGGAGGTGAGCAGCACGTCGGCCTTCGCGAGTTCGCGGTGCAGCAAGGCCTGGCCGCGTTCAGTTTTGAGGTCGGCCGTGGCGGTGCGCACGCCGTTGTGCAGCGCCGTGTAGGCCTTCGGGTTGTAGAGCTTCATCGGGTCGCCCGAGGCGCCGGCCGACGCGCCTGCCGGTGCGGGCGGTTCGAGTTTCACGCAGCTCGCACCCATCTGCCGGCAGCGCATCAGCGCCGCCGGGCCGGGCAGGTTGAGTGCCAGGCTCACGACGCGGACGCCTTTCAGCGGCTGGATAGGAGCGGGCGAGGAGTGCGTTTTGCGGGCGGCGGGTGATTTGGAAGTGGGCATTGAATGAGGTGGAGAAGCGTGAAGAGAAGGCTGGCCCGGCTTGTCGGTGTGCAGGCAATTTACCCCAAACCTTTGCCTGCGATAGCGCGGGTTGTCGCTAAAGTGCCCAAAATTGTTCGAATAATTTCTGTTTTAAAGATATTAATTATTGTTTTACAGTAATTATTCTGAGACACTGAAGCCCTCTTCACAAGACAAGAGGTGCTCCCTTGAAACACACAGCAACTCCCGTGGCCCCCTCCGGGCCCGATGTGCAGGGCATCAGCAGCGTGCTGGCCTGGGCCTGCGCCTTGCTCGCGGTGGCGCTGCCGCTGGCGGTGGCCTACCACCTGCTGAGCACGCCGGTGGACAGCCTTTTGCTGCGCGCGGGCCTCTCGCTACAGGCCGCGCAGGCCGCCGCCATGGACATCACGCTGGGGCAAAAATGCCTGGCCGCGCTGCTGGGGGTGTTGCCGGTGTGCTGCGCGTCCTACGGCCTGGTCTGCGCGATGCGTTGCTTCTCGGGGTTTTCGCAGGCCGAGTATTTCAGCCTGCGCACCGTCAAATACCTGCGCGGTTTTGCCGCCGGCATTTTTGCGTCGGTGGTCACCGGAGTGCTGGCATCCACGCTGGTCACGGTGGTGCTAACCCTGGGCGCGCCTGCCGGGCAGCGCGCGCTGTCGCTGGGTTTGGGCAGCAACGAGTTGCTGACCCTGCTGTTCGCCGGCATGGTGTGGCAGATCGCCGCCGTGATGGCGCGTGCTGTGGCGCTGGCCGAAGAGAACGCGCAGTTCGTCTGATTTTTTTCGCTTTCTCACGTTTCCGCGCATGCCCATCGTCGTCAAACTCGATGTGATGCTGTCCGAACGCAAAGCCAGGTCCAAGGACCTGGCCGCCTACGTCGGCATCACCGAAGCCAACCTCTCCCTGCTCAAGCAGGGCAAGGTCAAGGGCGTGCGCTTTGACACGCTGATGCGCATTTGCGAATTTCTCGATTGCCAGCCGGGGGACCTGCTGGTTTCCCGGCCTGACGACGCCCATTGATCTTTTGTTCAGGAACTTCCCCATGAAACGTCTTGCCCTTGCCGCGGCTCTGGCCGCTTTGCTCAGCGCCTGCGCTGATATCAACTGGGAGCAGACCGCGAAGGAGTCCGTCAAGTCGGCCTGCCGCGGATCCAGCAACTGCAGCATCCCCTGCGACCGCAACAACCCGGCCACTTTCAACGACCCGCAATGCATCGCGGGCGGTAGGCGTCCGTCGCCATAATGGCTGTCATGAAATCAACACAAGAAGTTTCTGCCGCTGCAACGGAGCGGACTGCATGAGCGCAAATGCCGAATTCGTCGCTTATGTGCGTGAACTGCTGGCGCCGCTGGGAGACATCCGCGATGGCAAGTTCTTTGGCGGCCATGCGATGAAACACGGTGGAAACCAGTTCGCCATGATCATGGGCAACACCTTGTACTTCCGGGTGGACGAGGGTTCGCTGCCGGCCTACGAGAAGAAGGGCTCCAAGCCCTTCAGCTATTCCACAAAAAACGGTGTGGTCCAGGTGCGGAAGTACTATGCCGCGCCCGCCGAACTGCTCGATGACCCGGGTCAGCTGCTGGTCTGGGCCCGGCAGGCCATCGGTGCGGCGGGAACCGCCTGACCATAACGGCCACGTCCCGAAAATGCTGGCTTAAAGCGGCAGGCCGACATAGTTTTCGGCCAGGGCCGTCGATGCCGCCTGTGAATGGATTAGATAATCCAACTCCGCCTCCTGCAGCTTGTGGCCGAACTCCCCGCCATCGGGGAACTGGTGCATCAGCGAGGTGAACCACCAGGAAAAGCGCACGGCCTTCCAGACGCGGTGCAAACAGGTCTCTGAATAGCGGTTGATGCCGGTCTCGTCGCCGGCGTAAAAACCGGCCAGCGCGCGGGCCAGGTAGCGCACGTCGCTGGCCGCCAGGTTCAGGCCCTTGGCGCCTGTGGGCGGCACGATGTGGGCCGCGTCGCCGGCCAGGAACAGCCGGCCGAAGCGCATGGGCTCGGCCACAAAGCTGCGCAGCGGGGCGATGCTTTTTTCGATCGATGGCCCGGTCACCAGGCTTTCGGCGAGCTCGGGCGCCAGGCGGCTGCGCAGCTCATCCCAGAAAGCGTCGTCGCTCCAGCGCTCGGCCTTGTCATCCAGCGCGCACTGCACGTAGTAGCGGCTGCGCGTGTGGCTGCGCATGCTGCACAGGGCGAAGCCGCGCGCGTGGTTGCTGTAGACCAGCTCGTCGGCCACGGGCGGCGTTTCCGACAGCACACCCAGCCAGCCGAAGGGGTAGATGCGCTCAAAGGTCTGCATCGCGCCGGGCGGCACGCTGGCGCGGCTCACGCCGTGAAAGCCGTCACAGCCGGCGATGAAATCGCATTCGACCTCGTGCGCCACGCCGTGCTGCACATAGCGCACCTTGGGCCGCGTGCCGTCGAAGTCATGCAGGCTGACGTTTTCGGCTTCGTAGGCGGTGGCCAGGCCCGCCGCGGCGCGCGCGTTCATGAGGTCGCGCGTCACCTCGGTCTGGCCGTAGACCATGACGCTTTTGCCGCCTGTGAGCTGCTGCAGGTCGATGCGGTGGTGGTCGCCGCCGAAGCTTAGCGAAATGCCGCCGTGCACCAGGCCCTCGGCATGCATGCGGCTACCCACACCGACTTCGTCGAGCAGGTCGGTCGTGCCTTGCTCGAGCACGCCCGCGCGTATGCGGCCCAGCACATAGTCCTGGCTGCGCTGCTCGATCACGATGGCGTTGATGCCGGCCTTGTAAAGCAACTGGCCGAGCAAATGCCCGGCGGGGCCGCCGCCCACGATGGCAACCTGTACACGCATGTTGTTCTCCCATGAATCTGTTGGCTTTGAGGTTAAGTCGCGAAGCCCCAGCCGGCCAGTGGTGCAAGGCGGCTTTGCACGATGTTTGGCTTGTTTGTGCGATGATCGCGCAATGGTCACGTCCCGAACCGCCCCAAAACCCGGCACCTTTTCAATTGCCAAAGCCGACATGATCGAAGGCATGGCCAAGGGCATGGCGGTGCTGGAAAGCTTCGATACGCAGCGCCAGCGCCTCAATGCCACGCTGGCGGCCGAGCGCGCCGGCATCACGCGCGCGGCGGCGCGCCGCCATTTGCTCACGCTCACACACCTGGGCTACCTGGAAACCGACGGCAGCTATTTCTGGCTGGCGCCCAAGGTGCTGCGTTTCTCCGGAAGCTACCTTGCAACGGCGCGCCTGCCGCGCGCCATCCAGCCCGCGCTGAACCGGCTCGCGGCCCAGGCACAGGAATCGTTTTCGGTCGCGGTGCTGGACGGCGACGAGATCGTCATCATCGGGCGCAGCGGCTTTGAGTGGAAGTCCTCAGGCGACCCAAAGGCAGCGCCGGCCCGGGTGCTGGCGTATGGCCTGCACCTGGGGGCGCGCCTGCCGGCGCATGCCACCTCGACCGGCCGCATCCTGCTGGCCGCCAAGACCAAGAGCGAGTTCAGCGCCTGGCTCAAGGCGAAAACCGAAACCGGCAACCTGGCGCGGCTGACGCTGCACACCACCACCGACCCGCGCAAGCTCAAGGCCCTGGTCGAGCAGGTGAGGCAGGACGACTTTTGCCTGGCCAGCGAGGAGCATGAACTGGGTGTGCACGCGCTGGCCGTGCCGCTGCGCGACATGCAGGGCCGCACGGTGGCCGCACTTAACGTGGTGTCCTCGCCGCAGCGCTTGCGCGTGGAGGTGCTGCAGAAGGAATTGCTGCCCTTGTTGCTGGACGCGGCGCGGGAATTGCGCTCCCTGCTTTAGCCCAGCCTTACTGCGGTACCAGCCCGGCCGCTTTCACGAGGTCGGCATGGATACGGATCTCTTCCGAGATCACCTGACCCAGGGGTTTGCTTTCGTCGACCGCAGGCTCCATGCCTATTTCAATGAACTTGCTTTTGGCATCGCCGCGAAGCATGGCCTTTACCGACTTGCCGAGGCTGTCCAGGATGGGCTGGGGCGTTTTGGCGGGCGCCAGCAAGGCGATCCAGGCCGACAGCACCACGTTGTTCACGCCGCCTTCTTTCAGCGTCGGAATCTCCGGCGCCGAAATGGCGCGCTTCTCACTGAGCACCCCGACCGGATGCAGTTTGCCGGACTTGATGTGCGGCAGCGCTTCCGGCAGCGGGGCAAAGGCCATGTCCACCACGCCGCCTATAAGGTCGGTAATCGCCGGTGCGCCGCCCTTGTACGGGATGTGCAGCAGTTTCACGCCGGTCCGGCTTTCAAACATGAGGCCGGCCAGGTGTTGCGGGCTGCCGTCGCCCGAGGAGGCATAGGTTAGTTTGCCGGGGTTGGCTTTGGCCGCCGCCAGCACGTCGGCCGGGGTGGCGTATTTCGCCTTGTCGTGCACCACCAGCACCATGGCCTGGTTGACCAGCTTGGTCACGGGTACAAAGTCGGTTTCGGGGTTGTAGGGAAGCGTCTTGAAGATGCTCTTGTTCGTGGTCAGGAAGGACGCGGGCGACACCATGAGGGTGTAGCCGTCCGGCGGCGCTTTTGCAACCACCGGTACGCCGATCTGGCCGGATCCGCCAGCCCGGTTGTCCACTACAAAAGGCTGGCCCAGGTCGGCCGTCAGCTGCTGGCTGATCTGCCGCGCCACCATGTCCACGCTGCCCCCCGCCGGCAGCGCGACGACGACCTTGACCGGCCGGCTGGGGTAGATGTCCTGCGCCGGGGACAGCGTGGCGAACAGGCTGGACGCGGCGCAGAGGGCCGCCAGGAAAAATGGACTGATAGCGCGGGTGGAAGGCATGGCTTGCTTTCAGAGGGGGAAAGGGATTTCATGCCCGTCGTCGGCGCACTGGTGCGTGCCGCGGAGCGGACAGAAAAATCGGAGCAAGTTGTGTACCAGCCCCGCCTGGCGCGGCGCGGGAATTGCGTGCCTTGCTTTAGCTTTTGGGCGGCGAAGGGCGCACGGCCAGCGCGACGCCGCCCAGAATGGCCGCGCAGCAGACAGCGAGCGTCCAGCCCAGCGGCTCCCCCAGAAAGGCGATACCGCCCAGCGCGGTGATGGCCGGCACTGACAGTTGTACCGAGGCCGCCGTAGTGGCGGGAAGCCGCTTCACCGCCGCGTACCAGATGATGTAACCCACACCGGAAGTCAGCGCGCCGGAGGTCACGGCATATGCCGCCCCGCGCATATCCCAGATCAGCTGCGGGAACATCAAGCCGGCCAACAACAGCGCCGGCGGCGTGGCGCGCAGGAAGTTTCCGGCGGTGGCCCGTGTCGCGTCACCGGCGTGTTTTCCGCGCAGCGAATAAACCGCCCAGGCGATGCCGGCCAGCAACATCAACATGGCCGACGGCAAGCTTGGGGCGGCGGCGCCCGGCAGCAACAGTGCGATGAGGCCCGCCACGGCAATTGCCAGGCCGGCGCTTTGCATGGCGCCCAGCCGCTCGCCGCGGGCCAGCCCGGTGCCCAGCATCGTAAGCTGCACCGAGCCGAACAGCAGCAGGGCACCCGTGGCCGCTGGCAGGCTTACGTAGGCCAGCGAGAATGCGGCCGCGTAGACGAACAACGCCCCGGCCGACAGCCAGTTACCGGTCGGCGTGACACCACGCCGCCACATGAAAAGCCAGAGCACCAGCGCACCCGAAGCGATGCGAAGGGCCGTGAAGCTGGCTGCGTCAATCGGCGTGCTGCGCAGTGCGAGGCGGCACAGGAGCGAGTTGCCCGCAAAGGCGAGCATGGCCAGCACGGTGAGGCTCAGTGTCGAGGTGGCCGGTGATATCTTCATGGTTGCCGCTCCCTGGCAACTCCCGGCTCACACGCCCAGGTATTGCGCCAGCAACTCGGGCTTGGCATGCAGTTCGGGGGAACTGCCTTCAAACACGACCTGGCCCTTGACCAGGATCACGTTGCGGTCGGTGATCTGGGTGACGTGCTTCCAGTTCTTGTCGACGATCACGCTGCTGATGCCGGTTTCGCGGATCAGGCCGCAGATGCGCCAGATGTCGCGCGCGATCAGCGGCGCCAGGCCTTCGGTGGCCTCGTCGAGGATCAGCACATCCGGGTTGGTCATGAGCGCGCGGCCTATGGTCAGCATCTGCTGTTCGCCGCCCGAGAGCTGCTGGCCGCCGTGGTTCAGGCGTTCCTTCAGTCGCGGGAAGGTCTCGAGCACGCGTTCGTAGGTCCAGTCGCGCTGGCCCCGGGTGCCGGCGCGTGCCGCCATCTTGAGGTTCTCGGTCACGCTGAGGTTGCCGAAGATGCCGCGGCCTTCGGGCACGTAGGCGATGCCGAGGCGGGCGATTTCGTAGGGCGGGGCGCCCGTCATGGGCCTGCCGCTGATCGCGACCGAGCCCGAACGAGGCTTGACCAGGCCCATGATGCTTTTGAGCAAGGTGCTTTTGCCCATGCCGTTGCGGCCCATGAGGCCAATCGTTTCGCCGCGCGCGACGTGAAAGTCAATGCCGCGCAGCACGTGGCTTGCGCCGTAGTAGGTGTTGATGTCCTGGGCGGCGATCAGGATGTCGATCTGTTTCTCGGGGGCGTTCATCAGTGTTCCTCGCCTAAATACGCTGCCTGCACACCGGCATCGGCCCTTATCTGCGCGGGCGTGCCGCTGGCGATCACCTGGCCGTTGACCATCACAGTGAGCTTGTCGGCCAGCGTGAACACCGCGTCCATGTCGTGCTCGACCAGCAGGATGCCGTGGTCTTTCTTGATGGCCAGCAGCAGGGCGACCATGCGCTCGGCCTCGGCCACGCCCATGCCGGCCAGCGGTTCATCGAGCAGCAGCACCTGCGGTTCGGTGGCCAGTGTCATGGCGATTTCAAGCTGGCGCTGCTCGCCGTGGCTGATGGTGCCGGCGATGCTGTGCTTGCGGTTTTGCAGGCCGGCCAGTTCCAGCGCCTGTTCGGCGCGAGCATTGACCGCCGCGAAGCTGGTGGCTCGCTTGAGCCAGTGCGCGGCATGCGGCGCGCGCGACTGCGAGGCCAGCCTGACGTTTTCCCAGACGCTGAAGGGCAAAAAGATATTGGTCTTCTGGTAGCTGCGGCCCAGGCCCTTGCCCGATATTTTTTCGGGCGTCCAGCCGGTCACGTCGTGGCCGCCCAGCGTCACCGTGCCCGACGTCGGCGGCAGATCGCCCGAGAGCAGGTTGGTCAGCGTGGACTTGCCGGCGCCGTTGGGGCCTATGACCGCGTGGATGTGGTTGCGCCAGAGGTCGACTGACACATCGTTGACCGCAGCCAGGCCGCCGAAGCGCTTGGTCAGGTTTTTTGCACTGAGGAGGACTTCACTCATGGCCGGCCTCCGCCTTGTTCTTGTCTTTGCGCTGGGTGAATCTTTCGACCAGTCCCAGGATGCCGCGCGGCGCGAAAACCACCAGCAACACGATGAAGAGGCCCATCCACAGCTGCCAGTGTTTGCCGAGGTTGACGCTGCCGACTTGCGGCAGGTCCTTGAAGACATGCAGCAGGTATTCAAACGCGAAAGCGCCGACGATGGCCCCGGCGAAGTTGCCCATGCCGCCCAGGATGACCATCATGATGGCGTGCGCGCTCATGTGAAAGCCCATGAGCTCGGGGTTGATGTAGCCGGTCTGCGTGCCCCACAGGTAACCGGCCAGGCCCGCGAGCGCGCCGGCCAGCGTGAAGGCCGAGAGTTTGTAGCCGAAGGTGCCGTAGCCCATGGCCCGCATGCGGTGCTCGTTGACGCGTATGCCGGCCAGCGTGCGGCCGAAGGGGCTCCAGAGCACGCGGCGCAGGAAGGCGTAGACCCCCAGCATCGCGCCCAGCGTGAAGTAGTAGAGCGTGAGCTTGCTGTCCAGGTCGAAGGGCACCCAGCCGAAGACGGCGGCGCTGGGCTTGAAGTTGACGTAGAGCCCGTCGGAGCCGCCCAGGGCCTTGTTGTCGAAGAAGAGGTAGAACACCATCTGCGCAAACGCCATGGTGACCATGATGAAGTAGATGCCGTGCGTGCGCACCACAAAGAAACCGATGATGAGCGCGGCCAGGCCGGAAACCAGCACAGCCACCGGCAGCGTCCACCACAGGCTCACGGGTTCACCCGCGGGCGTCAGGAAAGCCAGCGCATAGCCGGCCAGGCCGAAGTAGGCCGCGTGGCCCAGCGACACCAGGCCGCTCACACCCTGCAGCAGGTCCAGGCTCATCGCGAAGATCGCCATGATCATCATGCGCGTGACCATCTGGGTGTAGAAGTCGGTGCCGACGAAGGGGAAGGCCACAAGCGCGATGAGTCCGAGCCCAAGCGCAACCTGCACGCCGCGCGGCAGGATTTCGAGGTTTGCTTTTGCCGTGCTCATTGTTTAAACAGACCTTCGGGTTTCCAGAGCAGCACGGCCGCCATCAACATATAGACCAGCATGCCGGCCATGGAAGGCAGCAGCACCTTGCCGAAAGTGTCGACCAGGCCGACCAGCAGCGCGGAAATCAGCGCGCCGCGCACCGAGCCTATGCCGCCAATCACCACCACCACAAAACACATGATGAGCACTTGCGAACCCATGTTCGGGTAGACGCTGGCGACCGGCGCGGCGATCATGCCGGCCACGGCCGCCAGGCCCACGCCCAGCGCGAACACCACGGCATGGATCAGCTTGATGTTGATGCCCAGCGATTCGGCCATGTCGCGGTTGAAGGCGCCGGCGCGTATCTTCATGCCCAGGCGCGTGCGCGAAATCATCCAGTACAAGCCCAGCGCCAGCGCGATGCAGACGCCCGACATGAAGAGGCGGTAGACCGGGTAGGAAAGGTTGTCGGTCAGCGGCACCGAGGCGCTCAGCAGCTCGGGAATCGTGACGCCGTGCACGTCGTCGCCCCAGAGGATGGAGCGCAGCTCTTCAAAGATATAGATCAGGCCGAAGGTCAGCAGCACCTGGTCCAGGTGATCGCGTTTGTAGAAGTGGCGGAACAGCAGCCATTCCAGCGCCAGGCCGAAGATGACCGACAGCACGGCGCCGCCGATGATGGCCAGCGTCAGGCTGCCCGTCAGCGTGCTGAGCGACCATGCGAGGTAGGCCCCCAGCATGTAGAAGCTGCCATGGGCCAGGTTGACGACGCCCATGATGCCGAAGATCAGCGTCAGGCCGGCGGCCAGCATGAACAGCAGCAGGCCGTACTGGACGCTGTTGAGCAGCTGGATGAGGAAGTTGGCGAGATCCATAAATCAGTTCATGTATGGCGACGGGTGAACAGCAAGAGGCTGCCCATGAGAGTGAACAGGCCTCCGGAGACCCGGTTGAACCAGCGCACGGCCCGGCTGGAACGCAGCAGCGGCGCGATGCGCGATACACCCAGTGCGCAGCAGCTGAGCACCGTGAACTCAAACGTCATGAAGGTCAGGGCGAGGATGGCGAACTGCGGCACAAAGGGCGCGGCCGGGTTCAGGAACTGCGGGAAGAAGGCCGCGAAAAACAGCACGGCCTTGGGGTTGCTGGCGCCGACAAGAAAACCGCGCAGGAAGAACGAACGGCGCTGGGCCGGTGCTTCGCCGGCGGCCGGGTCAAAGACCGCCGCTTCGCTGCGGAAGGTCTTGATCCCAAGCCAGATCAGGTAGGCCGCACCAATCACCTTGGCCACGGTAAAGGCGGTTTCGGACGCCGCGAGCAACGCACCCAGGCCCATGGCCGACAGCAGCATGACGCACAGCACCGCACTCACGCTGCCGGCCACCGAGGTCATGGCCTTGCGCGGGCCGTGGTTGAGCGCATTCGTCATGCACATCAGCATGGTCGGGCCGGGCGTGAGGATCAGCAGCGCGACGGCTGCGACGTAGAGGAGGTAGGTGGTGAGCGTCATGAGCCTGAAGATAGCACCGGTAAGGACCCGTCAGCATGGTCCGTGCCAGCATGGTTCAAAAAAATGGGAGGCCTGAAGACCTCCCATTGCGCTGAAACTAAAGCGATCAGGCCATCTTGCAGCCGGCGCCGGAGTCGGCGAGTGCCTTGGCGGCGACGCCGATCACCTTGTTTTCCTTGTTCTCAACGACGCGCAAATACATGTCCTGCACCGGGTTGTGCGAACGGCTCATGGTCCATTTGCCGCGCGGGCTGTCGATGACGGCGCCTTCCATGGCTTTGTAGAGGGCCGGCTTGCTGCTCAGGTCTCCCTTGACGGCGTTGGCGCCCTGGATCAGCAGCAGGCCGGTGTCGTAGCCCTGCACGGCGTAAACGTCGGGCTGCATCTTGAAGGTCTTGGCGTAGCTGAGGCGGAACTGGCCGTTGCGCTGGGTCGGCAGCGAGTCGCTGTAGTGCATGGTCGTGATGATGCCGTTGGCCGCGGGGCCGGCGGCATCGAGCACGCCTTCGGTCAGGAAGCCGGAACCGTACAGCGGGATTTTCTCTTTGAGGCCGGCGGCCGCATAGTCACGGATGAACTTGGCGGCGCCGCCGCCGGCGAAGAAGCAGGCCACGGCGTCAGGCTTGAGCGCGGCGATCTCGGTCAGCAGGGCCTGGAACTCGACCTGCGGGAAGGGCAAGCCCAGCTCCTTGACGATGGTGCCGCCCGCGGCGGTGTAGCTTTCCTTGAAGCCTTCAAACGCCTCGTCGCCCGCGGCGTATTTCCAGGTGATCCAGACGGCCTTCTTGTGGCCGCGGTCCACCATGGCCTTGCCCAGGGCGCGGGTCGGCTGCGAGTTGGTGAAGGAAGTGCGGAACACATTGGGCGCGCACAGGCTGCGCGTGGCGGCGTGCACGCCGGCATTGGGGATCAGGCTCAGCACGCCGCTGTCGCGCGCGACTTTCTGGATGCCCATCTGCACGCCCGAGTGCACCGTGCCGACCAGCACGTCGACCTTGTCGCGCTGCACCAGCTTGTTGGCGTTTTCAATGCCCTTGGACGGCTCGGACTCGTCGTCCACTTTGAAGTATTCGATCTCGCGGCCGCCGAGCTTGCCGCCTTGCTCGTTGATGGCCATGCGAAAGCCGTTTTCAATGGCCACGCCGAGCTGGGCGAAGGTTCCGGTATAGGGCAACATGAAACCCACACGCACCTTGGCGGACTGCGCACGCACAATTTCGGGGAGCAAAAGGCCGGTGGAGGCGGCACCTATCATGGCGGCGCTGCGGGTCAGTATGAGACGGCGTGAGGTCATGGAATAGCTCCTGGTTGAGACTGAAAACAGTTAGACGAATAGTAAGCGTGCGTTGTGTGGGCGGCCCTAGTGTAAAACCCGAGATTGAGGGTTGAATTGTTTAGATCTAAAGCAATAGCTGTGCCCGATTCGGGCCTGCCTGCATTTTTTTTGAGTTTTTTGCCGCACGGCGGGCTTGTGCATGGTGCGCGTCAGCGCGGCTGGCGCAGCTTGAAGCGCTGGATCTTGCCGGTGGCCGTCTTCGGCAGTTCGTTGACGAACTCTATCCAGCGCGGGTACTTGTAGGGCGCGAGCTGCTGCTTCACATGGGCCTTGAGTTCGTCCATGGTGGCGCTCTGGCCGGCCTTGAACACCACATAGGCCTTGGGCTTGACGAGCTCGTCGGCATCGGCCACACCGATCACCGCGACCTCGAGCACGGCCGCGTGCGTCATCAGGCAGGCCTCCACCTCGAAAGGCGAAACGTAAATGCCGCCGACCTTGAGCATGTCGTCGCTGCGGCCGCCGTAGGTGTAGTAGCCGTCAGCGTCGCGTGTGTACTTGTCGCCGCTTTTGGTCCATTCGCCGGCGAAGGTGGCTTTGGTCTTGGCGCGGTTGTTCCAGTACATGATGGCGGCGCTGGGGCCGCTGATCTGCAGTTCGCCGATCTCGCCGTCGGCGCACTCGCGGCCGTCGTCGCCGATGATGCGCAGCGCATAGCCCGGCACCGCCTGGCCGGTGGTGCCGTAGCGCACCTGGCCGGGCCGGTTGGACAAAAAGATGTGCAGCATCTCGGTGGAGCCTATGCCGTCGAGGATTTCGCAGCCATAGTGCGCCGTCCATTTTCTGCCGATCTCGGCGGGAAGGGCTTCGCCGGCGCTGGTGCATACGCGCAGGCTCAACTCGGATTTCGCCGGCCGCGCCGGGTCGGCCAGCAGGGCGGCGTACAGCGTGGGCACGCCGTAAAAAATCGTCGGCTGGTATTTTTTGAGCAGCGCGAAGACATCGGCAGGCGCCGGCCGCGCGGGCAGCAGCACCGTGGTGGCGCCCACGCTCATCGGGAAGGTCAGCGCATTGCCCAGGCCGTAGGCGAAAAACAGCTTGGCGGCGGAATACACCACGTCGGACTCGCGTATGCCCAGCACACCGCGGCCGTAAAGTTCCGCCGTCTGGACCAGGTGGCTGTGCAGGTGCACCGTGCCCTTGGGCGCGCCGGTCGAGCCACTGGAATACAGCCAGAAGCAGGCGTCGTCGGCGCAGGTGGCCGCGATGCTGGGGGTAGCCTCCGATGCGCGCAGCAGGGCGGCCATGGTGGTGTGTCCTGCGGACTCTTCCACGCCGGCAACGATCACCGTCTTGAGCTGGTCGATCTTGCCCAGCAGCGGCTCAAAAGCCGGCAGCAGCGCGTGCGAGACGACCAGGCCCTGGGCGCGCGAGTCGCGCAGCATGAATTCGAAGTCCTGCGTGGTCAGCAAAGTGTTGGCCGCCACGGGCAGCACGCCCGCAAGTATGCAGCCCAGGAAGGCGACCGGCCACTGCGGCGTGTCGAGCATGGCCAGCAGCACACGGCTTTCAGGGGCGAAACCCTGGGCGCGCAGGGCGTTGGCGAAACGGTGGGATTGCTCGGTGAGTTCGCCGTACGTGAGCTGTTCGCCGCTCAGCGCGTCCGTAAAGGCGACTTTGCCGGGGCGTGTGGCGTTGCGCGCCAGCAGGTCGTGTGCCGCGTTGTAGTCGCGCGGAATGGTCACCCGGGGCGGGCTTGCGGAATGGTCGGCGCTGCTTGTTTGCATGCTTGTCTCCAGATCTCTTTTTGTCTTTTGTTTTGGTAGCTGCTTGCGCACGCTCATCAAGCGCTACGGGGTCATTTCTTTTTCTTCTTGTGCGTCAGGCGGTGGCGGAGCTGGCCCCCGATGTCTGCAGGGCACTGGTGAGCCACTGGCGGCACCACTCGGTGCCTTCTGTTTCCGGCATGGTGCCGCTGCTCGCGTCATGGCACCAGATCTCGCCGATGCGCTGTGCGCCCAGGTCCTGCAGCCGCTCGTCAAATTTCTTGCCGCCGAAGCAGAAGGTCTGCATATAGGTACGGTCTCCGAGCGCGATGACGCCGTAGCGCACGTGGCCGAGGAATTGGGGATTGGCGCCCAGCGACTCATACAGGGCGCGGGCATTGTCGGGCACGTCGCCCGAGCCGTAGGTGGAACTGCAGATGAGATAAAGTGCATCTTCGGCTTTGGCCGCATCAAAGACGCTGATGTCCAGGTTATCCATCAGCTCGACTTCAATATCACTCACCAAATCCGCACAATCCATCTGGATTGCTTGTGCGACATAGTCAGCGGTGCTGGTCATTGTGCCTACAAGGATTTTGAGTTTCATCAAAAAGTCTCCAGAAAAAAGATGCAATAAACTGCTTTACATCAAGTTAAAGTGAAGTATACTGCAATTAATGCGGGGCGCAACGGTAAAAGTTGCATAAAGCCTAATTTTTTCAAACAGGTGTCTCTTGGAAATCATGTCTGAACAGGAATCGAAAGCCACGCTCAGTGAACTGGGTGCCCGCGTTCGCGCCTGGCGTGCTCGCCGCGGCATGACGCGCAAGCAGCTGGCTTCGGATTCGGGCCTGAGCGAGCGTTTCCTGGCCGACGTGGAAAGCGGCAAGGGCAATGTGTCCATCAATTCCCTGGAAGCCGCGGCCCGCGCACTCAATATTTCCATCCTGGAACTGCTGCAGGATGCGCCGCGACCGGCGCTGGCCCGCGTGCAGGGCCTGCTGATGCGGCTGGACGATGCCCAACTGGACCAGGCTTACAGCCTGCTCGGCGGCACTTTCGGCCTCAGCGACGCGCTGGGCCGCGAGCAGCGCGTGGCGCTGATAGGCCTGCGCGGCGCCGGCAAGTCCACGCTGGGCAGCCAGCTGGCGGCTGAGCGCGGTGTGCCTTTCATAGAACTCGACCGTGAGATCGAGCGCGAGGCGGGTACCAGCATGAACGAAATCCTGTTGCTCCACGGGCAGGCCGGCTACCGCCGCTATGAGCGCCGCGCGCTGTTCCGCATCGCCGAGGATCACCCGGAAGGCGTGGTCATGACCACGGGCGGCAGCATCGTGAGCGAGCGCGAGACCTTCGACCTGCTGCAAAGCCGTTTTTATTGCGTATGGCTCAAGGCCAGCCCCGAGGAGCACATGGCCCGCGTGGTAGCCCAGGGCGACATGCGGCCTTTTGACACGACCCGCGGCGCGACCGACGAGGCGATGGAAGACATTCGCCGCATCCTCTCAAGCCGGGAAGCGCTTTATGCCCGCGCTGACGCCGTGGTCGATACCGCCGCGCGCACACTGAAACAAAGCCTCAAAGACCTGGAACGCGCCGTTCCCAAAACAACCGTCCGCGAACAAGCCGAACGGACCTAACCGGAGACACCCCATGAACGCCATGACAGAACCGCTTTTATTCAAACAGGTCATAGCCGGCCAGGAGCGCGAGCTCGTGAGTTTCTCCACCCACCCCAGCAAATACCAGCACTGGACGCTGAGCGTGGAAGGCGACGTTGCGCGCCTCAAGCTCGACATCAACGAAGACGGTGGCATCAAGCCGGGCTACAAGCTCAAGCTCAACAGCTACGACCTCGGTGTTGACATCGAACTGCACGACGCGATCAACCGCGTGCGCTTCGAGCACCCCGCCGTCAAAGTTGTGGTGTTCGAGTCGGGCAAGGAAAAGATCTGGTGCTCAGGCGCCAACATCTACATGCTGGGCTTGTCGACGCACGGCTGGAAGGTCAACTTCTGCAAGTTCACCAATGAAACCCGCAACGGCCTGGAGGACTCCTCCCGCCATGACGGCTTGAAGGCGATCGCCTCGGTGACCGGCGCCTGCGCCGGCGGCGGCTACGAACTGGCCCTGGCCTGCGACCGCATCATCATGGTCGACGACCGCTCCTCCACCGTCAGCCTGCCGGAAGTGCCCCTGCTGGGCGTGCTGCCCGGCACCGGCGGCCTGACCCGCGTGACCGACAAGCGCAAGGTGCGCCGCGACCTGGCCGACATTTTCTGCACGACCTCCGAAGGCGTGCGCGCCGACCGCGCCAAGGACTGGAAACTGATCGATGCCCATGCCAAGCCGCAGCAGTTCGGCGACTTGCTGAACACCGAAATCGAAGCGCTGCGCGCGCAGTCAACACGAGGTGCCGGTGCCAAAGGTATTGAACTGACGCCGCTCAAAGCCCTGATCGATGACGCCGGTTACCACTACAGTCTGGTCGACGCTCAGATCGACCGCGAAAAGCGCATCGCCACTGTCACGGTGAAGGCGCCCGCAAGCGCGATTGAATCCACACCTGAAGCGATTGAAGCGGCCGGCGCTAACTGGTACCCGCTCAAACTGCAGCGCGAGCTTGACGACGCTATCCTGAACCTGCGCACCAATGAACTCGAAGTCGGCACCTGGGTCATCAAGACCACGGGCGACGCCGGCCAGGTCATCCGCATGGACGAGGTGCTGGCCAAACTCAAAGACCACTGGCTGGTGAAGGAAACCACGGGCGCGTTGCGCCGCACGCTGGCGCGGCTGGATGTCACCAGCCGCTCGTTGATCGCGCTGGTCGACGCAGGCTCGTGTTTTGCCGGCACCTTCTATGAACTGGCCCTGGCTTGCGATCGCATCTATATGCTGGACTTGCCGGATTCGCCCGATGCGGCGCCCGCGCTGCAACTGAGCCCCGCCAACTTCGGCTGGTTTCCCGCCGTCAACGGCCTGACGCGGCTGCAGACGCGCTTCTGCGAAGACAGCGCCACGATTTCCCAACTGCAAAAACTCGGCGACAGCCCGCTGCGTGCCGACCAGGCGCTGGCGCTGGGCCTGGTGACCCTGACACCCGACGACATCGACTGGGAAGACGAGATCCGCATCATGCTGGAAGAGCGCGCTTCGCTCTCGCCTGACGCCATGACCGGCATGGAAGCCTCGCTGCGCTTCCCCGGCAAGGAAACCATGGAAACGCGCGTGTTCGGCCGTCTCTCAGCCTGGCAGAACTGGATTTTCATTCGCCCGAATGCGGTGGGTGAGGACGGCGCGCTCAAGCTCTTCGGCACAGGCAAAAAAGCCAAGTTCGATTGGAAACGGATTTAAGGAAACATCATGAGCTCTATAGACCTCCAGGCCCTCATCCCCAACAACGTCCACCTGGGCGAAAACCGCCAGCTCCAGCGCGCGCTGGAGCACTGGCAGCCGGCCTTCCTGAACTGGTGGGACGAGATGGGCCCCAGCGACTTCAAAGCCAAGGAAGTCTATTTGCGCACCGCCGTGGGTGTCGATGCTTCGGGCTGGGCCAGCTACGGTTACACGCCCATGCCTGACTACCGCTGGGGCATTTTCCTGGCCGACAAGGAAGAGGGCCGCAAGATCGGTTTTGGCGACCACATGGGCGAAGAGGTCTGGCAGGACGTGCCCGGCGAATACCGTTCCACCTTCCGCCGCCTCATCGTGACCCAGGGCGATACCGAGCCGGCCTCGGTCGAGCAGCAGCGCCTGCTGGGCCATACGGCGCCTTCGCTGTACGACCTGCGCAACCTGTTCCAGGTCAACGTGGAAGAGGGCCGTCATCTCTGGGCCATGGTCTACCTGCTTCACGCGCACTTCGGCCGCGACGGACGTGAAGAAGCCGAGGAGCTCCTGATGCGCCACAGCGGCGACGCGGACAAGCCGCGCATCCTGGGCACTTTCAACGAGCCCATGGACAACTGGCTGTCCTTCTTCATGTTCACCTATTTCACCGACCGCGACGGCAAGTTCCAGCTCAAGTCCTTCGCGGAATCCGCCTTCGACCCGCTGGCGCGCACCACTCGCTTCATGCTGACCGAGGAAGCCCACCACATGTTTGTGGGCGAGACCGGCGTGGGCCGCGTTATCAAGCGCACGCTGGAAGTCATGAAGGAGCTGGACACCGACGACGTCGCGACGCTGCGCAAGGCCGGCGTGATCGACCTGCCCACCATCCAGAAGTTCATGAACTTCTGGTTCACTTCGTCGCTGGACCTGTTCGGCTCGGAAGCCTCGTCGAATGCCGCCAACTACTTCAGCAATGGCATCAAGGGCCGGCCCGATGAAGCCAAGTTCGCCGACCACGTGGAACTCGAAACCGAGATGAGCATCGTGGTGCCGAACGGGCAGGGCGGCCTCAAGAACGAGACGATTTCGACCCGCAACGGCATGAATGAAATCACGCGCCTCGAATACGTCAAGGACTGCAATGTCGGTGTGACACGCTGGAACATGGGCATCAAACGCGCCGGCGTGGACTTTGAACTCACCTTGCCATCGACGCGCTTTCGCCGCGAAGTCGGCGCCTGGGCCGGTAATTTCACCGATCCGCTGGGCAACCCGATCAGCGCCGCCGATTTCGAGGCGAAGAAAGACCAGTGGCTGCCGACGCCGGCCGACACGGCTTTTGTGAAAAGCCTGATGAACCGCGTCACCGAACCCGGCAAGATGGCCGCCTGGATTGCGCCGCCGGATCGCGGCATCAATGCCAATCCACTCGAGTACGAATACGTAAAGCTCTAAAGGCGCGATTTAAGCCAGGTCGGGGCCGCGGGACTGCAAGGCCTCGGGCGCTCGCAGTGAGCAACCGTGGGGCTAATCGATCTTGGCGCCGCGCTCTTTGAGCAGGTCCCGCAGCAGCGAGCGATGGCAGCGCGCCTCGTTTTCGCAATAGCAGCCCATCGCGAAGTTCGCCCGGTGTGACAGCGCCGCCAGCAGGTCGAGGCTGCGGCTGGCGTCGGGCTCGTTCATTTCCGAGCGGTATTTTTTGCTGAAGGCAGCCCAGTCCTTGTCGGAGTCCACACTCTGGCCCAGCTTCATGGTTTCCACGCTGGGCGCGAGGTTGGGGTACCAGACGTCGTACCAATCCTGCGAGGCGAACTCGGCCTTGGGCACGCCGCGCGGCGGCCTGCGCACCGTGCCTATGCGCAAACCCTCGTCGGTGCTGCGGGCTGTGCCCAGCCTGATGATTCTGATGGCCATTGCAGTCTCCTTTTCTGCGAACGTTCACAAGCTCTTTGTTGAAGCGGTTCAGGGCGCGGCCGGAGCGGTGGCGGCACCCGGTTCGGGTGGCTCTACGCGTGACATCTCCCGCATCTGGCGCGCGATTTCATCTTCGGCCATGGGCGCCTGCGCGGAGGCCGCGGGTGCGGGAGCATCCAGCCAGTGCACGGTGAACGGAAAAGTGAACACCGCTACCGTGAGCGCCACCTGCACCAGCAGCATGGGCCATAGCGCTGCCAGCAGCCGTCGGCTTGAAATGGCCGGCAGGCCCGAGCGGGACCTCGCCATTAGTACGGCGTAGCCCATGGGTGGAATCAGGAAGCTGAGCTGCAGCACCAACAGTAGCAGCACCGCCGCCTGCTGTGCGTCGCCCAGGCGCGCGATCAGCGCCGGCGCGACGATGGGCACGATGACAAAAATCATCTCGAATGCATCCAGCACCCAGGCGCACAAAGCGACCAGCAACAGTACCAAGGCCGCCGTCACCCCTGGCGGGAGCGTGGAGCCCAGCAGCAGGCCGTTAAGCCAGCGGTCGGTGCCGAATACGCGAAACACCAGGCTGAAAGTGGTGGCGCCCACCAGCAGCGCAAACAGGGCGCCGCTGAGTTTGAGCGTGTCAGCCAGCACCGCCTGCCAGCCGGCCGCCGGCAGCGAGCGGCCCAGGAGGGCCGAGACGACCAGCAGCATCGCGCCGGTTGCCGCCGCCTCCACCGCGTAGAGCTTTCCGGTAAAGACACCGGCCAGCAGCAGGACGATGGTGCCGCCCGTGAGCAGGGCGACGGCAGTCTGGGCGCGGCTGGCCGGGAGTTGGGGCGGGTGTTCTTTCTGTTTTCCGGCCTGGCGCCAGGCCACTACGGCCCAGAGCGCCAACACGCACAGGGCAGGCAGCAACGCCGCATGCATCACGTCCTGGGTGTTGATGATGCGCTGGCCTGTCTGCATATAGCCCGGCAGCCGGCTGGCCTCCAGGTGTGCCAGCAGCATGGCATCGCCCAGCAACAGCAAGACCAGCGAGGGCGGAACCACCACGCCTATGGTGGCGGCCACGCTGATGATGGAGACGGCCCGCGCGGTGTCCAGGTGCGCCATGCGCGGGGCAACAAGGCGTGAAAGCAGGGCCGAACTGGAGGCGACCGAGCCGTTCATGGGCGCAATCAGGGCGCCTACGCCCAGGGCCGAGAGGGCGTGCGCGCCGGCCAGCGGGCGAAACAGCCGCAGCAGCGCGGAGTACAGGGCGTCGGCCACCGTCAGGCGCTGCAGCAGCACACCCATGAACACATACAGCGGCATGGCCTGCAGCAAATCGTTTTCAAGCAACCCCAAGGTGCGTACCGGAAGGGCTTGCAGGATTTGCAGGTCGAAAGCGCCCGCCGCCAGGCCCAGCACCGCGAACAGGCTTGAGACGCCTATCAGCAGGGCCCAGACCGGCAGGCCGGTGGCGAGAATCAGCGCGCCCAGCGCCAGCAGCATCCACACACCCGCGAGCGGGCCGGTCAGGTTCATGGCGAGCCCGGCGTACGGCCGTGCGGCAAGAGTTCGAGCAGGCCTTCGGCCAGCACCAGCAAGAGCATCAACGCCATGGCGAGTTTGATCACGAAATAACCCGGTGTGAGCGTTTCGCCAAATCGCTCAAAAGAGGCTACAGAGGCAGCAACCAGCGGCCAGCCGGCCCACAGCATGAACAGCGCCCAGGGCATGACACAGGCCAGTAGCGCCCAGGCATGCCAGCGCGGCCGGGGCGCGCCGGACGGATGAGGCTGCAGGGAGGCCAGGTGGGCGTGGTTTCTGGAGGCCGCCGTCACGGCCACCGCCACATACAGCGCGAACAGCACCTGCGCCGCATCGTTGGCCTGGCGTGAGTAGGCTTGCACAAGTTCACGCAGCGGCCACTGGGCCAACAGCAGCGCCGCCAGCGGCAGCACCAGCAGCGCGAATGCCGCAGTCAGGCGCGTCAGTCCTTTGTCGACTTGGGACGCGGCCGCGGCGGCGGTCCCCATCCTCATGCGGCCCCAAAGTTGCGGCGGCAAGCCTTTGCGTCGGGCCGGTGCTGATCAGGCTGGACAGCGAGGCGAAATTTCATTGGGTAATCCAGTGAATGGAAAAAATGAAGGGGGCGCGGGAAAGTGTAGCGGGTTCGGGCTATAATATTTGACTAGTCGGAGTGTGGCGCAGTCTGGTAGCGCACCTGGTTTGGGACCAGGGGGTCCAAGGTTCGAATCCTTGTACTCCGACCATCATTTCCCAGCAAAAAGCCCACGTCAGTGGGCTTTTTCATGTCCGCATGGCGGCGAAGCCCTCAGGACTTGAGCGGCCCGAAGTTAGAAGTGCGCCAGTATTCGCGCACCTGTTCCAGTTTTTCCTGGAAATCCCGGAAATGCAGCGGTTTGCGTACGTAACTGTTAAGACCGCCCTGAATCTCTTTCACGATTGGCGAGTATTTGGGCTCGGAGGTCAGGATGACGACGGGTACGAAGAAAGTGCGGGGGTCTCCACGCATGCGCTGCATGACTTCCGCGCCGCTGATCCCAGGCAAATTCAGGTCCAGCATGACCAGTTCCGGCGGATGGTCGTTGGGCCGGTTGCTGTAAGCACCTTCGCAGAAAAGGTATTCCAGGGCTTCCGTGCCGTCGCGGGCCACGATGACTTCATGGTCGGCGCCGTTTTCCTGCAGCGTCAGCAACGTCAACTCGACGTGAGCGGGGTTGTCCTCCACCAGCAACATGGTTGGTCTGGCCATCTTTTCTCGCCTCCTTGGTCTTGCCGGCCTTTGCACGGGGCCGAATCCCGACTATATACCCCGATTCCGAGGGTGTGTAAGCGAAGTTCGTTGATCGCGGGGGGAAAGGGCGGGTACGACTGACGCCGCGAATTGGCCTGCCCGGAGGGGATCGAACCCCCGACCCTCAGCTTAGAAGGCTGATGCTCTATCCGACTGAGCTACGGGCAGTTTGTGTGTGGGAGCAGGGGCAAGGCCACGCAGGGGCGGCCGCCGTTTCCAGCTCGTCGCGAATCATACCTTCAATCGAGGTCTGCCAACCCCGGCCGGCCGGCCTCCACCCAGCGCTTTTCAGCGCTTTTCTCAGCGCTTTTCGTACTGCGTCTTGCCGAACAGCACTTCCCGCGCCTTGTCGTCGGTGATGGGCCTGCGCAGCTCGGCCAGCACCTTGACGCCGCGCTGCACGGCGGGGCGTTCACTGATCAGGTCAAACCACTTTTTCAGGTGCGGGTAGTCGATCCAGTCTATGCCGTGGTTTTCCCAGTTGCGCAGCCAGGGGAAGATGGCGATGTCGGCAATGCTGTACTCGTCGCAGGCGATGAACCGGCTGCCGGCCAGCTGCTTGTCCATGACGCCGTAAAGCCGCTTCGTTTCATTGGTGTAGCGGTTGATGGCGTAGGCTATCTTTTCGGGCGCGTACTGCCGGAAATGGTGAGTCTGCCCGATCATGGGGCCGACGCCGCCCATCTGGAACATCAGCCATTGCAGCACCTGGAACTTCAGGCGGTCGGTTTTCGGCAGCAGCTTGCCGGTTTTGGCGGCCAGGTAGAGCAGGATGGCACCTGATTCGAACACCGAGATGGGCTTGCCGTCGGGGCCGACCGGGTCGACCAGCGCCGGGATCTTGTTGTTCGGGCTGATGGCCAGGAATTCGGGCTTGAACTGGTCGCCGGTGCCGATATTGATTGGGTTGGCCTGCCAGTCGCGGCCCAGTTGCAGGCCGCATTCCTCCAGCATGATGTGGACTTTGTGGCCGTTGGGCGTGGGCCATGAGTAAACATTGATCATTGGAACTTCCTTGACTACTATGATGCTTGCTGCACTTTAAGAGAAAAGCGAAAACCATGTTCGAGCGGCTGAAGAAAGTCTTGGTCGGGGGTAAGGCGGAAGCCGGCGATGCCGCCGCGTCCGACGAGGCCGTGTCCGAATGGGCCGGCACCCGTGGCTTTTCCTTTACCGGCATGGGGCAGGGCAAGGGGTTTGCGCTCAAGGGCAACGTGGGCGGCAAGCCCTGGAAGCTGGAGCGCGGCAGCCCATCGCGCGACTACATCCGCGGCGAAGAACTGCGTGCCCGGGGCGAGGTCAAGGTCAACGACGACGTCACGGTCCTGGTCATGAACCGGGCCTTGAAGGAGGGGCTGGAAAAGCGCGCCTACCAAGCTTATACCGACACCCTGCAGACCACCGCCGACCCCAGCATGCCCGAAGAGGTGCGCTGGCTGGCCATGTACCCCGAAGTCGGCTGGGAAAGCCTGCCCAAGCCCTTCTGGCAACGTTATGCGGTGATGGCCGACCATCGCTCCAACGCACTGGCGTGGCTGGACTCGCAACTGGTCGAGTTGTTGATGTCCTGGCCCGAGCCTTCACCCGACGCGCAAGTGCCTTTTATCCTGATGGTGCTGCGCGGCAAAACCTATTTGCGCATGCAGTACACCCCGGCCGACATGCCCACGCTGGAGCATGCGGCGCTGATTTTCACCACGGCCTGTGAGTCGGCGATCGCCGGACTCTCTAACGACCTGACCTTGTAAGGCTTCAGCCGCCGCGCGTGACGGGCATTTCGACTTCGCCGGGCATCAGGAGGTGCTTGGCCAGCTCCAGCTTGGCCAGCGACGCGCGGTGCACCTCGTCCGGGCCGTCGGCCAGGCGCAGGGTGCGCTGGCTGGCGTAGGCATAGGCCAGCGGGAAGTCGTCGGACACGCCGCCGCCGCCGTGGGCCTGGATGGCCCAGTCGATGATCTGGCAGGCCATGTTGGGCGCTACCACCTTGATCATCGCGATCTCAGCCTTGGCGACCTTGTTGCCCACGGTGTCCATCATGTAGGCGGCCTTGAGCGTCAATAGCCGGGCCTGCTCAATCATGCAGCGGGCCTCGGCGATGCGCTCGTGCCAGACGGACTGGCTGGCGATCGGCTTACCGAAGGCGACCCGGCTGTTCAGGCGCTTGCACATCAGCTCCAGCGCGCGTTCGGCGATGCCTATGCTGCGCATGCAGTGGTGGATGCGGCCGGGGCCGAGGCGGCCCTGGGCGATCTCAAAACCGCGGCCTTCACCCAGCAGCAGGTTGGCTACGGGGACGCGCACGTTGGTCAGGCGCACTTCCATGTGGCCGTGGGGCGCGTCGTCGTAGCCGAACACCGACAGCGGGCGGATCACGGTGATGCCGGGCGTGTTGGCCGGCACCAGGATCATCGATTGCTGCTCGTGGCGGCCGGCGTCGGGGTTGGTTTTGCCCATGACGATGTAGACCGCGCAGCGCGGGTCGCCCGCGCCCGACGACCACCACTTGAGGCCGTTGAGCACGTAATCGTCGCCGTCGCGCTCAATGCGGCACTGGATGTTGGTCGCGTCGGACGAGGCGACTTCGGGCTCCGTCATCAAAAAGGCCGAGCGGATCTCACCCTTGAGCAGCGGGTCCAGCCACTGGTCCTTGTTGGCTTCGGAGCCGTAGCGGGCGATGGTTTCCATGTTGCCGGTATCCGGCGCGGAGCAGTTGAAGACCTCGGCCGCGAAAGGCACGCGGCCCATGATTTCGCACAGCGGCGCGTATTCGAGGTTGGACAGGCCTTCAGGCGCGCGCGGCGAGTGCGGCAAAAACAGGTTCCACAGGCCGGCGGCGCGGGCCTTGGGTTTGAGTTCCTCGACCAGTTTGGTCGGGACCCAGGCATTGCCCTTGGCGCGGTTCTCGGCGATTTCGCGGAAAAAGCGTGCCTCGTTCGGGTAGATGTTCTCGTCCATGAACTTGAGCAGGCGCGCCCGCAGTTCCTGTACTTTGGGGGTGTAGTTGAAGTCCATGAAATCTCCAGAAGGGATGTGGGGGGCGATGTTGTTGTGAAAAAGAGCAGGCTTCAGCCCTGGCTTTTGAGGGCAAAGCCCCAGGCCATTTTGGCCAGCAGCGGCGCGCCGGCGGCCGAGCTGACGGCCTGGGCGCTGGAGGCTGTTCCGGCCTCGACCCGCTTGGCGATGCCCTGCAGGATGGCCGCGATGCGAAACAGGTTGTAGGCCATGTAGAAGTTCCAGTCGGCCTTGAGCGCCTCGGGTGTGGCAAGGCCGGTGCGCTCGCAGTAGCGGCGTATGTACTCGGATTCGGTGGGAATGCCCAGGCTTTCGACGTCCAGCCCGCCTATGCCGCGAAAGGCCCCGGGCGGGATGTGCCAGGCCATGCAGTGGTAGCTGAAGTCGGCCAGCGGATGGCCCAGCGTGGACAGCTCCCAGTCGAGCACGGCCAGCACGCGCGGCTCGGTCGCGTGGAACAGCAGGTTGTCGAGCCGGAAGTCGCCGTGCACGATGGAGACCATGCTGTCGTCGCGCGCGCCGGCCGGGATGTTGGCGGGCAGCCATTGCATCAGGCTGTCCATCTCGGCGATGGGCTGGGTGATGGAGGCGGCGTACTGCTTCCTCCAGCGGCCTATCTGGCGCTCGAAGTAGTTGCCGGGCTTGCCGTAGTCGGCCAGGCCGCGCTCGGCGAATTTCACTTTGTGCAGGGCGGAGACCACACGGTTCATCTCGTCGTAGATCTCGCCGCGCTGGGCCTGGCTCATGCCGGGCAGGGACTGGTCCCAGAGCACGCGGCCCTCGACGAACTCCATCACATAGAAAGCGCGGCCTATCACCGACTCGTCCTCGCAGAGGCAATACATCTTGGGCACAGGCACGTCGGTACCCTGCAGGCCCTGCATGACCTTGAATTCGCGCTCCACCGCATGGGCCGAGGGCAGCAGTTTGGCCACAGGCCCGGGCTTGGCGCGCATCACGTAAGAGGCACCCGGCGTGATCAGCTTGTAGGTCGGGTTGGACTGGCCGCCTTTGAAGATCTCCGCCGTCAGCGGGCCTTTGAAGCCGGGCAGGTGGCTGCCCAGGTAAGCGGTGAGCGCATCGAGGTCAAAGGCGTGCGCGCCGGACACGGCCCGAGTGCCGACAAAGTGGTCGAAATTGCTCGTGCTCAAAGGGCTGGCCCCCGTGTGTTTATTTGTCGATTTCGGCTTCGGAAATGCGCATCAGGGCCTGGCGGTTGCGCACCACCAGGCCGCCCGGCTCTATGCGTATGGCTTCCTCGCGCTCCATGGACTTGAGTTCCTGGTTCACGCGCTGGCGCGAGGCGCCCAGCAGTTGGGCCAGTTCCTCCTGCGCCAGCTGCAGGCCGATGCGCACTTCGCCGCTGTCCGCCAGGCTGGGCACACCGTAGCTGCGGACCAGGTGCAACAGTTGCTTGGCCAGCCGCGCGCGCAGGGGCAGGGTGTTGAGGTCTTCCACCAGGCCGAAGAGCTGCCGTATGCGCCGCGCATGCAGGCGCAGCAGGGCTTCGTAGAGCTCGACATGCTGGCTCAGGATTTTGCGCAGGTCGGCGCGCGAGACGCACAGCAGCGTGGTTTCGCCATGGGCATAGGAGTCGTGGGTGCGCCGCTCCCCGTCGAAGATCGCCACGTCGCCGACCCAGATGCCGGGCTCCACATAGGTCAGGGTGACCTGCTTGCCCGAAATCGAGGTCGAGCTCACCCGGATGGCGCCGCGCGCGCAGGATATCCATTCTTCCGGCGCGTCGCCGCGGGCGCTGATGAGTTCGCCGTCTTTGTAGCGTTTGACGTAGGCGCATCGAAGTATGTCGTGCCTCAGGGATGGGGACAGGGATGAAAACCAGCGGCCGTTATTAATGGCCTCTCGTTCCTCTATCGTAAGAATGGGATCGTCCATGGTCTGTCTTTTGAGTGACTAACAAGACGTCCATTGTCGCTTGAGGGACCCGCCCCGCGCCAGCGGGCTGTCGCATGGGTGTCGCCCGGCCGGAGGGGCCGGGAAATGGCGAGGGAGGGCCGCGACAGGGCCCCCCGCGCAAGGACCGGCTAGCGGTAGTGCGGCGTGCGCTTGTTCAGGAAGGCGTCTATGCCTTCACCGGCGTTGGCGTCGTGCAGGTTGCGCACGAAGTGGTCTTGCTCTCGGGCCAACTGCTGGTTCAGCGTATTGCCGGCTGCGTCGTTGATCAGTTCCTTGATGCTGGCCAGCGCGTTCGGCGCGCGCGCATTGAGGCTGTCGGCCAGCTGCAGGGCCTGGGCCAGGGCTTCGCCCGGGGCCGTGACGCGGTTGACCAGCCCGAGATCATGCAAGCGGCGTGGGCCTATGCGTTCGCCGGTCATCAGCAGTTCGCTGGCCAGCGCGCGCGGCAGGGCGCGCGCCAGGGCCCAGCTGCCGCCGCCGTCGGGCGACAGCGCGACCGTGCTGTAGGACATCACGAACACGGCGTTGTCCGCCGCCACCACAAAATCGCAGGCCAGCACCAGCGAAAAACCGGCACCAGCGGCCGGGCCTTCCACGGCGGCAATCACCGGCTTGGGGTAGGTGCGTATCGAGTCGATCCAGTTGTGCAGGCCTTCGATGCTCTGGGCCTGCACCTCGGGTGCTTCACGGCGGTTGGCCTGCAGCCGCTGCAGGTTGCCACCCGCGCAAAAGATGGCACCCTCGCCGGTGATGACCACGCTGCGGATGTCGGGGTTGTTCTCGGCGGCGTTCAAGGCCTCAATGCCCGCCGCATAAATATCGGGACCCAGGGCATTCCTGAACTCCGGGTTGCTGATCGTCAGGATAAGGGTCTGGCCCTCACTCGTACCTTTGATTGCGCCTGCCATGTCAGTTGTTCCAATACGAAAGAATGTGTGGTCGCCGGAGGAGGGATTCCCACGCCAGTGGGGGCCGCGGAACTGGCTTCGCCAGGCCGCAAGCGCCGCCCCCTGGAGGGGGGAAGGTGCTACACGAAGTGAGCATCCGAAGGGGGTGTTTCATTCTTCCTGGTGTAGGAGGCTCAAGCCGATCGCACCGCGGCGCCGTAACCAGGGGGAAGGGCGGTAGCGCTGGTCGCCGTACACGGTCTGCATGTTGAACAGCACTTCCAGCACATTGGTGGGGCCGTAGCGGTCGCCCATGGCCAGCGGGCCCATGGGATAGCCCAGCCCGAGGGTCACGGCGGTTTCCAGGTCTTTCGGGCTGCAGATGCCCTGCTGGCAGATGTCGCTGGCGATGTTGACGATGGCGGCCACCACTCGCTGGGTGACGAAGCCGCCGCTGTCCCGGATCACACTGACGGCCCTGCCGTCGCGGGCGAAGAGGGCATGGGCCGCGTCGCGCATGTCGCTGCGTGTGGCCGGATTGGTGGCCAGCACGCGCCGCTTGGTGGCCGCGTCGTCGATCAGCATGTCGATGCCGATGGTACGGGCCGGGTCCAGGCGCTCCACCACGGCCACCGTGGTGATGTCAAAGCCCAGTGGCGCGACCAGCATGAGGGCCTGCGGCGAGGCAGAGGCGCCGGTCTCGATTTTGGCGCCGAGGGTCTTGAGCAGTTGCAGCAGTTCCGAGCGCCGCGAAGCCCGCGGCGAGACCCACACCGGCGGAAGTTCGGCAACCTCGGGGACAGGGGGCTCGGGCTGCACCTGCATGGCCCCGTCCACATAGCGGTAAAAGCCTTCGCCGGTCTTGCGGCCCAGCATGCCGCCGGCCAGGCGCTGCGCCGTGATCACGCTGGGGCGGTAGCGGGCTTCTTCATAGTACTGGTGGTAAATCGACTCCATCACGGGATGGGAAACGTCGAGCGCGGTCAGGTCCATCAGCTCGAAAGGGCCCAGCTTGAAGCCGGCCTGGTCGCGCAGGATGCGGTCTATGGTGGCGAAATCGGCAATGCCTTCGCTGACGATGCGCAGCGCCTCGGTGCCGAAGCCCCGGCCGGCGTGGTTGACGATGAAGCCGGGCGTATCTTGCGCCTGCACGGGTGTGTGGCCCATCTGCCGCGCGTATTGGCTCAGGCCTTCGCAGACCGCGGGGCTGGTCTTCAGGCCCGCGATCACTTCCACCACTTTCATCAGCGGAACGGGATTGAAGAAGTGAAAACCGGCCAGGCGCTCGGGATGTTTGAGCGCCGCCGCGATGGCCGTCACTGAAAGCGATGAGGTATTGCTGGCCAGCACGGCGCTCGCGGGCACCAGGGCTTCGAGTTCGGCGAACAGCGCGCGCTTGACGTCCAGGCGTTCCACGATGGCTTCGATGACGAGGTCGCAGCCCGCCAGGTCGGGCAGCGTGCCGGCGAGCAGCAACCGGTCCTTGTGGCCGGTGGCCACGGCCGCGTCGAGCCTGCCTTTTTCGACCAGCTTGTCCCATTGGGCACAAATCGCTTCGCGCGCCTTTTCGGCGGCGCCCGCCTGCGCGTCCATCAGCTTGACGGTGCTGCCGGCCTGCGCCGCGATCTGCGCGATGCCGCGCCCCATCGCACCAGTGCCAACTATTCCCACATTTGCGAAATTTACTTTCATGCCCGAATTATGGCTGAGCGTATTCGCTAGAGGTGCATGGCAAAATTTGCGCACCCCATGAAAGTCGCCGAGAAGTTCCTGAAATGCCTGCTTGGCGCTTTGCTGATGGGGCTTGCCGCCAACACCCTGGCCGCGTCCTTGGGCCGCATGCGCGGCGCGGCCATCGTTGGGCACCCACTCGACGTCACCCTGTCCGCGCAACTGGACGGCGCTGAAAACTCCGGCTCCGCTTGCGTGTCCGCTGATGTGTTTTTCGGCGACAGCCAGGTTTTCCCTGACAGGATACGCACCACGATCTCGCCGGGTGCCGGCGCTGGTGAAATCCTGATTCGCATCCGCACGACTTCCGCGCTGGATGAGCCGGTCGTGACGATCCATGCACGCGAAGGGTGCCAGCAAAAGAATTCGCGCAAGTACGTCCTGTTGGCCGAGATGCTGGGCGACAACATGGCCCCGATGCCTTCGGTCCTTCCGCAAGCGGCGGCTGCGGCAAGCTCGGTACAGTTTCGCCCGGCAGCGCCATCCCGCTCCGGGACATCGAGGGCGAAGCCGGAACCCCGCGCCGGGATGGCCTCTTCACTGGCCACACCGCCGGTCCGCGCGGCAGGCAAGCCTCCGGCGCCGGTGCGTCAATCGCGGGCACGACTGCAACTGGCCCCGATTGACCTCACCGTCGAACGCGATCCGGTGCTTCGTTCATCGCCGGAACTGCTGACGCCGCCTTCCACCGATGCCCAGCAACGCGCCTCCGCAGCCGCCTTGTGGCAGGCTTTGAATGCCCAGCCGCAAGACCTAGTTCGCGACGGCCAGCGCCTCAAGTCCCTGGAGTCCGACGTGGCCGCCATGCTGGCGCAAAGCCGCAAAACCGAACAGGTCGTGACGCAGTTGCAGGGCCAGCTGGAGCAGGCGCGCCAGGAGCGTTACAGCAACTGGCTGGTGTATGCCCTGGGCGCTGTCCTGCTGTTCGCGCTGCTGGCAGCCGGCTTTTTATGGAGGCGCAACCGGCAGCACGCGCTGCGCTTGAGCCATGGTCCCTGGTGGGACAAGAATGATGGACAGAGCGATTTTGCGGTTTATGCAGGGCCGGCGTCCGGGCACCCCGGCACTGAACCGGCACACGAAGAGCGCCCGCCCAAGCCCGTGGTGGACCTCGACCTGGATGCGCTTCATTTCGAAAGCACGCGCAAGCTGCCTGCGTCCAGGCCGGCTGAATCTGCTGATCGCCCGGAATTCCTGCCCAGCCTGGGCGGCTTGAGCGGCATGCCCCGTATCGTCAATGCCGAAGAGCTTTTTGATGTCCAGCAGCAGGCGGATTTTTTCCTCTCGCTGGGCCATCCCGACAAGGCGGTGGATGTCCTGCGCCTGCACATCATGGACAACGTGGAGACGAGCGCGCTGGTCTATCTGGACCTGTTCGACCTCTACCACAGCCTGGGACGCAGGGACGACTATGACGCATTGCGCAAGGACTTCCACCGGATGTTCAATGCTCAGGTGCCGGCCTTCGATGACTATGCGATAGACACGCACGGCCTGGAGTTCTATGTGGAGGCCCTCACGCGCATTGAGTCGCTGTGGCCGACGCCCAAGGTGCTGGACGTCCTGGAAGAATCCATCTTCCGCAAGCCCGATTCGCGCAACGAGGTTTTCAGCCTTGCGGCTTATCGCGAACTGCTGCTGCTTCACTCCATTGCCAAGAAGCTTATTTCCCGCCCTGGACAGCCGGAAGAGAAGGGCGGCGAGCCTGCTCTGCCTTCCGCCCTGGATGTGCCGGCCGCCTTGCCGCAAACGACCAGTTTTGGCCCGACCAATATCCTGCCCTTGTCAGCCCGGTTTCAGGCACCGCCTCCGCCGCTTGCCGCCGTGGTTCCCAGCGCTGTGGCGGCTGCCCTTTCCACGGAAATCGCATTGACGCCCGACCTGACGCGGCCCCCGGTTTCACCGAGGCTGGGGCTGGACATTGACTTGAGCCAGGACGTGGGCGGCGCGCTTGAACCGCTGCCGGTCATCGTAGCGATGGACGCCGAGGCCGAAGCCGGAGACTTCGGCAATCTCATCGAGTTCGATCTCGATGGCCCGGTCGCGGCACCGGCCCGGAACGCCTAGTTCCCGGCGGTTTCGGCCCCCGCCTTGGGGGCAAGGTATACCTAGCGCCGTACTTGCAGGGCGCCGGGGTTCACGATGTTGGTGGGCGTGCCCTTGATGAAATTGACCACGTTGTCGAAGGCCGCGCCGAAGTAGAGCTCATAACTGTCTTGCTCCACGTAGCCGATATGCGGTGTGCAGATGCAGTTCTCCAGGCGAAGCAGGGCATGGCCCTGCAGAATGGGCTCGGATTCAAACACGTCGATCGCCGCCAGGCCTGGGCGGCCGCGGTTGAGCGAGGCAATCAGGGCTTCGGGTTCTATCAGCTCGGCGCGCGAGGTGTTGACCAGCAAGGATGTGGTTTTCATGCGCGACAGGTCTTCGAGTGTGACGATGCCGCGCGTTTCGTCGTTCAGCCGCAGGTGCAGGCTCAACACATCGCTTTGTTCAAAAAACTCGGCCTTGCTGTCGGCGATCTCGTAGCCATCGGCCTGGGCCCGTTCACGCGAGGCATCGCGGCCCCAGATGATGACCCGCATGCCGAAGGCCCGGCCGTAGCCGGCCACGATCTGCCCGATCTTTCCGTAGCTCCAGATGCCCAGGGTCTTGCCCTTGAGGACCGAACCTATGCCGAAATTCGGCGGCATGGAGGCCGACTTGAGGCCCGCCTGCTGCCAGGCCCCGTGCTTGAGGTGGGCCACGTAGTGGGGAATGCGGCGCATGGCGGCCATGACCAGTGCCCAGGCCAGTTCCGCCGGCGCCGTGGGTGATCCGGTGCCTTCTGCCACCGCGATGCCGCGCTCGGTGCAGGCGGCAACGTCGACGTGGCTTCCGACGCGGCCGGTCTGCACGATCAGTTTGAGCTTGGGGAGTTTTTCAATGACCTGCCGGTTGAGCTGGGTCCGTTCCCGGATAAGGACGATGACGTCGGCATCCTTGAGCCGGACGGACAGCTGGCCTATGCCTTTGACGGTGTTGGTGTAGACCTTGGCGGGGTAGGCCTCAAGTTTGGCAGCGCAGTTCAGTTTTCGCACTGCGTCCTGGTAGTCGTCGAGGATCACAATATTCATGCCGATATTGTGCCTGCAAGATTTTTCTTCCTCGCGGGAAGGGCTACCCGAATGCTTGCATTTTGTATCGCAAGGAAACCTGTCGAGGCATTTCAGTCCTGCCGTGGCGCACCGGGCGGGCTCATTGACCTTCACGCAGCCGGGAAATAGCCCCCTCAGAGCGGGCGAGAGCGGGCAGGGCCTTTCTATTGCAAGGCGGCCTCGCGCTGGGCCATGCGCTCAAGCTCCGCGCAGACGTCGGCCATGCGGCCGGAGATAACCATGCGGCCGGCGCAAGCCGGGCCGACATTGGCGTCGAATTCGCGCACGATGCGCAGGCGGCTGGGCGTGGGGTTGCGGGGCCTTGCCTTGCCGGCTTGGGTGGCTTCGCGCGGCGCAACGGCGACACCCGAGGAAAAAGGTAATGCCAGCTGGCCGGCCGCGCGCTGGGCACGCATAGGTGTGGAAAAACGGCTGGCCCTGCTGTGCTGTGCGGGCACAAACCAGGCTGCCAGCGCCTGCACGGGAGCCAGCAGGAGAGACAGAAGGGGTGAATGTGAAAAACTGACGATTCCCATGATGAACTCCTGTATGAGAGAGGTTTACACAGGCAGGATTTCGGACCGGCTACAGCCGGCAGGGCCGCTGCACCAGGGTGTTGGCCATACAGCCAAACGCCCGCCACCTGGTGCGTGGCCGGATTGGAAGGCTTACATCAGCATGGTGTTGCGTATCAAACCGACGGCCAGGCCTTCGAGTTCAAACGGCTCACCGGGCTCGACCACAATGATGTTGAAGTCGGGGTTTTCGGGCAAAAGCTCGATCAGATTCTTGTTGCGGCGAAAGCGTTTGACGGTGACTTCATCGCCGAGACGGGCCACGACGATCTGGCCGTTCTTGGCTTCCTTGGCCTGTTTGACGGCCAGCAGGTCGCCGTCCATGATGCCGACGTCGCGCATGCTCATGCCGCGAACCTTGAGCAGGTAGTCGGGCTGGCGCTGGAACAGGCTGCTTTCAAAATAATAGGTTTGCTCGATATGTTCCTGCGCGAGAATCGGGCTGCCAGCAGCAACCCGCCCTACCAAAGGTAGGGCGAGCTGGGCCAGGCTTTGCAACGGCAGGGAAAACTGTTTGGTGCGCGATTCGTTGATGGAACGCAGGGTGTCGCCGCGCAGGCGTATGCCGCGTGAGGTGCCGCTGACGAGTTCAATGACGCCTTTGCGGGCCAGCGCCTGCAGGTGCTCTTCGGCGGCGTTGGCGGACTTGAAACCCAGTTCATTCGCGATTTCGGCGCGGGTTGGGGGTGCGCCGGTGCGGGCAATGGCGCTCTGGATCAGTTCCAGGATTTGTTGCTGGCGCGCCGTGAGCTTGGGACCTTCGGAGGGAAAATGCGGGAAATCAGCGAGGATGCTCATGGCGGGACTCCTATAGTTCTTCAGAGTTAAAGGCAGAGTTGAGGGCTGCAAACCGTTTGCCTGCCGTCGACCTGTTTTAATATCCAGTACCTGTATTTTCATCCAGTTTTTAAAAGATTGCAAGATCACTTTCCATGCATCCTCAAAATATTGTGATTCTGGGCACCGGCGGCACGATCGCCGGCCGGGCTGCCAGTGTGTCGGACAACATCGGTTACACCGCCGCCCAGGTGGGCGTTGAGGAGTTGCTGGCCGCCATCCCCGCCCTGGCGCAGGCCGGCACCGTGCTGACGGAGCAGGTGGCGCAGGTTGATAGCAAGGACATGAGTTTTGCGGTGTGGGCCAAGCTGGCCGCGCGCGTCAGCCATTACCTCGCGCAGCCCGACGTCCAGGGCATCGTCATCACCCACGGCACCGATACGCTGGAGGAAACCGCTTTTTTTCTGCAAGCGCTGTTGGCGCCGGCCAAACCCGTGGTGCTGACTTGCGCAATGCGCCCGGCCACGGCGCTGGTTCCTGATGGGCCGCAAAACTTGCTGGATGCGGTGGCCGTGGCGCGCCACGCGGGAGCGCAGGGCGTGGTCGCGGTGTGCGCCGGCGTCGTCCACGGTGCGGCGGACGTCCAGAAGGCGCATACCTACCGGCTTGACCCTTTCAGTTCGGGCGACGCCGGACCCATCGGCTATGTGGAGGAAGGGCGGCTGAGGCAGTTGCGCAGTTGGCAGCAAGCTCAGGCGGGCCGCGCGCAGGCCGCTGCACAAACCATCGCCAGCCTGGCCAGCACCGCCGTGCCCCGTGTCGAAATCCTCATGAACCATGCCGGCGCCGGCGGCGCCATCGTGCAGGCCTTGCAGGCGCAGGGCGTGCAAGGATTGGTGGTGGCCGGCACCGGCAACGGCAGCCTGCACCACGAACTGGAGGCTGCCTTGCTGAAGGCGCAAGCCGCGGGCGTCAAGGTCATTCGCGCCAGCCGCTGTACCGCCGGACGGGTGCTGCCGACCCCGGCTGACGCAATTCCGGATTCAGAAGGCCTGAGCCCGGTCAAGGCCAGGGTCCAACTGATCCTGCAACTGCTGGCCTGATCACCCGAGCCCGGTAGCGCTGGCGCACCGGGTTCCACCCCATTCCTTTTGAACTTTCGCGGACGACCTTCCATGCAAACCCCGTACGAACTCGGCAACCAGAACCAGACCACGACCTGGGATGCCTGCATCCGGTTTTACGAAGCGCTGGCGCTGCGCTGCCCCGGCGTCCTGCAGTTTTCGCAGATTGGCGTTTCCGACGCCGGCGTGCCCCTCCACGCGGGCATCGTGAGCGCCGACGGCGTGTTTGACCGTGAGCAGATCCGGCAAGCGGGGCGCGCTGTCTTTTTCAACAACAACGGCATCCACCCCGGCGAGCCCGAAGGCGTAGATGCCTGCATGGCGCTGGTGCGCGACCTGTGCCTGGAGCCCGAGCGCCTGGCCGCGCTGGGCAGCACGGTCTACCTGTTCATCCCGGTCTACAACGTCGACGGCAGCTGCAACCGTGGTGATGCCAGCCGCGTCAACCAGGACGGGCCGGAGGCCTTCGGCTTTCGCGGCAACAGCCTGCACCTCGACCTGAACCGCGACTTCATCAAGTGCGACAGCCTCAACGCGCAGCTGTTCAACCGCTTCTTCACGGCCTGGGACCCGGACGTGATGGTTGATACCCACACTTCCAACGGCGCTGACTACAGCTACACCATGACGCTGATCCACACCCAGGCCGACAAGCTGGGCGGCGGCCTGGGCGCGTTCCTGCGGGAGCGCATGCTGCCGGTGATTTACCAGGGCATGGAGGCGCGCGGCTGGCCGACCTGTCCCTATGTGAATCCCGTGCATGTGAGCCCGGACCAGGGGATTGCCGATTTCCTGGAGGTGCCGCGGTTCTCGACCGGCTATGCGGCGCTGAACCACACCATAGGCTTCATGCCCGAGACCCATATGCTCAAGCCCTTCAAGGATCGCTATGAGTCCATGCGCGCGCTGCTGGATGTGACGCTGGCGTTCACGGTGGCGAACGCGCCGGAGATCCAGGCGCTGCGGCGGCAGGCCCGGCAAGCGGCGGGCGGCAGGACGCATTGGCCTGTCCGCTGGAAGCTCGATGAAACCCGCCGCTCGCGCCTGCGTTTCAAGGGCTATGCAGCGCTGCGCTCGCCCAGCTTGCTGGGCGACTACCAGCGCCTGTCTTACGACAGAGACCAGCCCTGGGAGCGCGAGATCGACTACTTCACGCACTTCTCGGAAGAAGTTTCCGTGCCCGCGCCCCTGGCCTACGTCGTCCCGCAAGCCTGGCGCGCCGTGATTGAACGCCTGGACTGGAATGGCGTTCGTATGGAGCGCCTGGGCGCAGCCCGCACGGTTCAGGCTCAGGTCAGCCGTATCAAGAGCGTCCAAAGCCGCGCCGGCGCCTATGAAGGCCACATGTTCCATGACGAGGTCAGGCTGGAGACCAGCCTGGAGGCCGTCGAACTGCAGGCCGGCGACTGGTGGGTGCCGCTGGACCAGGACAAGGCCCGTTATGCCGTCGAAACGCTAGAGCCACAGGCGCACGACAGCTTCTTCCGTTGGGGATTTTTCAACAGCATCCTCGAAAAGAAAGAGCATTTCTCGGACTACGTCTTCGAAGACCTGGCGCTGCAGCTGCTCAAGGACGAGCCTGCGCTACGCGCGCGTTTTGAGCAGTGGAAGGCGGCCAACCCCCAACTGTTGTCGGATCCCCAGCAGGTCCTGGGCTTTATCTTCGAGAACTGCGCGCGCCACGCCGAGCCGCAATGGCGCCGCTATCCGGTGCTGTCGATTTTTGAGCGCCCATGAAAAAAGCCGTCGGAAGACGGCTTTTTTGTGAACCTGCGAGGGCCTAAGCGGACAGAGCTTCGAGGGCGCGCGCCGTGATCTGGTCTACCGTGCCCATGCCGCTGATGGCGCGGTACTTGGGTGCGGCGTCGGGCGCGACCTTGGCCCAGCCGGAGTAGTAGTCCACCAGCGGGCGGGTCTGGGCGCTGTAGACCTCCAGCCGCTTGCGCACGGTTTCTTCCTTGTCGTCTTCGCGCTGGATCAGCGGCTCGCCGGTCACATCGTCCTTGCCCTCAACCTTGGGCGGGTTGAATTTGACATGGTAGGTGCGGCCCGAGGCGGGGTGCGAGCGGCGTCCGCTCATGCGCTCAATGATGGCCTCGAAGGGCACGTCGATTTCCAGCACATAGTCGAGTTTGACACCCGCCGACTTCATCGCGTCGGCCTGGGGGATGGTGCGAGGGAAACCGTCGAACAGAAAGCCCTTCGCGCAATCGGACTGGGCAATACGTTCCTTCACGAGGTTGATGATCAGGTCATCGCTGACCAGCGCGCCGGCATCCATGATTTTTTTGGCTTCAATTCCCAGAGGTGTGCCGGCCTTGACGGCCGCGCGAAGCATGTCGCCGGTGGAAATCTGGGGGATGCCGTACTTCTGGCAGATGAAGGTCGCTTGCGTCCCCTTGCCCGCGCCAGGCGCGCCCAACAATATCAGTCTCATGGATGTCCTCGGATTTTATGAATTCGTGAAGCCAACCCCGGGCCGGCGCGCCGGTTACCGATGGGGTTGCTTGGGGCAGGTGTGAAGGGTTGCCAGCGCGTCCTGCAGGCCTTCCACTTGCGTTTTTCCCAAGGATAGCATGCACCCCTGACAGCACCTTACAGGCAAGGGCTTCCCGGCGGGAAGGCGCGCTCAGGTAAACAGCTTGCGGGCGCGGTCCAGGTCTTCTGCGGTGTCGACGCCCGGGCCGGGCGCGTCGTCGGTGATGTGCACGGCGATGCGGTGGCCATGCCACAGGGCGCGCAGCTGCTCCAGTTGCTCGAGCTGCTCCAGCGGCGCCTGGGGAAGGCGGGGAAACTCCCGCAGAAAACCCACGCGGTAGCCGTAGATGCCTACATGGCGCAGCGGCTTGGGCAGCGTGCTGCCGGTTTCCCACCAGGCCTGGCCGGCGAAGTCGCGGCCCGCCGGAATCGGTGAGCGGCTGAAGTAGAGCGCGGTGTGGCGGGCATCCAGCACCACCTTGACCACGTTCGGGTTCTGCAGGTCGGCCAGCTGGCCTATGGGGTGCGCCGCAGTGCTCATGGCGCAGTCGAGCCGTTCGTTGAGCAGGCTCGCCACGGCGTTGATCAGCGCCGGGGCTATCAGCGGCTCGTCGCCCTGGACGTTGACCACGATGTCCTCATCCGCCAGGCCCAGCACGCCGCAGGCTTCGGCCAGCCGGTCGCTGCCGCTGGGGTGGTCGACGCGGGTCAGCACGGCCGAGACGCCGAAGGACGCGCATCTTTCAATGATTTCCTGGCTGTCGGTTGCGACGACGGTGCGCAAGGCCGCGCTTTGCATGGCGCGCTGGGCAACGCGCACAACCATGGGGGCGCCGCCTATGTCGGCCAGCGGCTTGTTGGGAAGGCGGGTGGAGGCCAGCCGGGCCGGGATCAGGACAGTGAAGCTCACAGGCCCAGCTCTTCGTCGGTCATGGTGCGTGCTTCGCTTTCCAGCAGCACGGGCAGGCCGTCGCGCACGGGGTAAGCCAGCCGGGCGCTGCGGGAGAGCAGTTCCTGTTTTTCCCGGTCGTAGTCAAGCGGGCCTTTGGTCACGGGGCAGACCAGCAATTCAAGCAGTTTGGTGTCCATGTTTCGATGGTAATGGAGAAAGCAGGGGCGCCAGCAGTGCGTCAAAGGCGGCGAAAAAGGCCGGTTCAGGCGAAAACACCAGGGGCACGGCCAGCAGGTCCAACCCGGCGGCGCCCGGCAGGGCAAACAGCTTGACGGCGTCCTTTTCGGTGCACAGCACGGTCCGGCCTCGCAGCCCAGCCAGGTCGGCCTCGCTGAAGACATGGTGGTCGGGCAGGGTGATGGTGGCTTCCAGCGTCAGGCCGCGGTCCTCCAGCATGCCGAAAAACGCCTGTGGATTGGCGATGCCCGCCAGCGCCGTCACCGGCCGGCCGCGCAAGCCGGCCAGCGCGACCCGGTCGCCGCCGGGTGACCAGGCGTCTTCCGCCAGTTGCCGGCTGGAGGTGAAGCCTTCGAAGGCGGGTTTTTGCCCGGTATGGAGCACAAGGTCCAGGCCATGACGTTTGCGCCCGGGCCAGGGTTCGCGCAGCGGGCCGGCCGGCAGCAGCCAGCCATTGCCGGCGCCACGGTCGTCAAATGCGGCGATTTCGATGTCGCGCTGCAGGGCGTAATGCTGCAGGCCGTCGTCGCACAGCACCACGGCCGTCTCGGGGTGGACGGCCAGCAAGGCCCGCAGTGCTTCGGTGCGCTTGTCCGCTACAAAAACCGGCAAGCCGGTCAGCCTGTGGATCAGGGCCGGTTCGTCGCCGGTTTGCGCGAGCGGCGCGGTGGGCGTGACCTCGACGCAGTCCGAACCGGAGCGCCCATAGCCGCGCGACACCACGCCCACCGCAATATGCCGCGCCTGGAGATGCCTGACAAGGGCGATTACCAAGGGGGTTTTGCCGGCCCCGCCGGCGACCACATTGCCGACCACCACAACGGGAACCTTGAAACGCTCGGACCGCAGGAGGCCGTGGCGGTACAGGGCCCGGCGCAGGCGCACCAGCAGGCCGTATAGCTGAGCCAGCGGCCAGAGCAGGCATGCCAGCGCCCCACGGGTGAGCCAGGCGTTCTGCAGAAGGTGTTTCACGGCCGTTTCGCGGGGGAGGGCGGCTGTTGCGGCCGGGAGTGGCCAGGGGCTTATTTCGCCCCGCCCATCGCGGCGCTCTGTGTGGCAAAAGTGATTTGTGTGAGGCCCTGGCGGCGCGCCGCCTCCATGACGGTGATGACCGCCTGGTGCGTGGCGCTGGCGTCGGCACTGATGATGATGACGCTCTCCTTGCCAGCCTTGGCCGCCTCGGCCAGCGCGGTGCCCAGCGCCTCGATGCCGCGGCCTTCGACCAGGGTCTTGTTCACCATGTAGCGGCCGTCGCTGCTCACCGCGACAATGACTTCCTTGGGATAGTCGCGTTGCTGCTCGGCGTCGGCTACCGGCAACTTGACCTGGAGCTCGGTGAACTTGCTGTAGGTGGTGGACAGCATCAGGAAGATCAGCACCACGAGCAGCACGTCGATGAAGGGGATCAGGTTGATCTCCGGTTCGTCGTGGGGATGCGGGCGGAAGTTCATTTGCGGAGAGTATTGAGGTGGCGGACGAAGCGCTCGGCGGCCAGTTCCATGCTCAGCAGGTAGCCATCCACGCGGGCCCGGAAATAGCGCCAGAAGATCAGCGCTGGAATGGCCACCATCAGGCCGAAAGCCGTGTTGTAGAGCGCGATCGAAATACCGTGCGCCAGCTGCGCCGGGTTGCCGCCGGTCGCGCCGCCGACACCGCCGCCGCCCGCCTGGGAGCCGAAGATTTCAATCATGCCGATCACCGTGCCCAGCAGGCCCAGCAGCGGGGCGGCGGAGGCGATGGTCGCCAGGGCCGCGAGGTAGCGCTCCAGCTTGTGCGCCGCCTGGCGCCCGGCGCCTTCGAGGATGGAGCGCAGATCGTCCTCGCTGATGCGTGGGTTGGTGTTCAGCGCGCGAAAGCCGCTGGCCAATACTTCACCGAGCACCGAGTTCTGCTCGAGCTGCGCGACGACGTCGGGCGAAGGAATGGACGCGCGGGAGACGGTGATGGCTTCGTCAAGCAGCTTGGGGGGCGCGACTTTGCGGATTTTGAGGCTGGTGAAACGCTCGATAACCAGGGCGAGAGCCAAGACGGAACAGGCAACCAAGGGCCAGATCGGCCAGCCTGCGGCTTGTATGATCGAAAACAATGCACATCTCCAAGCAGATAATTTGTGGTGGATTATGGCTTACAGATACTGCAGCGCCGCGCGATGCGCGGCGCATCCACCACGAATGTTTTCAATATCCGGTTTTTGTCAGACGTAGCCCACAGAAGTTGTGGATAACTTTGTGAGCAAGTGAGGGCGGTGCGCCCGCCAAGCCGCGTCAAATCGTGAATATGACAAAACGATGAAAATTTGAGCAGAATTAAGTTATTCAAAATCAATGAGTTACACGAATTTATCGCGTCATCCGCAGGGAACAGGGTCTTTCACCCATGCGGGACGGCGCTCTGTGGAGTACTGCCCCCGCGAAATCAAGGGGTTTGGCCGTGTTTGAGCCAGCGGCGCGTCCCGAGAGGCCGTTTCCGGCCGGACGCGAGGCGGGTGTGCGTATCTGGCCGGTGGGCTCCCTGCTGCGCGCGATTGCGGACAGCCTGGAGGCGCGCTTCAACCCGGTAGCGGTGCAGGGCGAAATCAGCGGGTTTTCGCGGGCGGCCAGCGGCCATTGCTATTTTTCCCTCAAGGATGAGCAGGGCCAGATCCGCTGCGCCATGTTTCGCCGCGCGGCCGGTTTGCTCGATTTCGCCCCGCGGGACGGCCAACTGGTGGAGCTGCGCGGCCGCTTGGGCGTGTATGAACCGCGCGGCGAGCTGCAGTTGGTGGTGGAATCCATGCGTCAGGCCGGGCAGGGCAACCTGTTCGAGCAGTTCCTGCAGCTCAAGGCCAAGCTGGAGGCTGAGGGCCTTTTCGAGCAGGGCCGCAAGCGCCCCTTGCCCCTGTTGCCGCGTGCGATCGGCGTCGTCACCTCGCTGGGCGCCGCGGCCCTGCATGACGTGGTGAGCGCGCTGCAGCGGCGTGTGCCGCACATCCCCGTGGTGGTCTACCCGGCCAGCGTGCAGGGCGCGCAGGCTGCGGGCGAATTGCGCGAGGCCCTCCATAAGGCCTACCAGAGGCGCGCCCAGGACCGGGTTGACGTCCTGCTGCTGGTGCGCGGCGGCGGCGCTATGGAAGACTTGTGGGCCTTCAATGACGAACAGCTCGCGCGGGCCATCGTGGCCTCGCCGGTGCCGGTGGTCAGCGGCGTGGGCCATGAAACCGACTTCACCATCGCCGACTTTTGCGCCGACGTGCGCGCGCCGACGCCCACCGCTGCTGCCGAGCTGTGCGCGCAGCCGCAAAGCACCTGGCTCAGCGCACTGGATCTGGCCTTGTCGCGCCTGCAGAACGGCGTGGACCGTCAGCTGCAATCACACAACCAGCGCCTGGACTGGGCGGCGTCCCGGGTCAGCCGGCCGTCACATTTGGTGACTCGCCAGCATGCGCGCCTGGCCGGTTTGGGGCAGGGCCTGAATCACGCCGTACGCTCTGCCCTGCAGCACGAGCGGCTCAAGCTGCAGTCCCTGGCGAGCGAGTTTCCTCGCGAAGTGGAGGGCAGCCTGCGGCGCGGCCGGCAGCGCCTGGAACGCGCGCAATTGCGGCTGGAATTGCTGGACCCGAAACTGGTCCTCAAGCGCGGTTATGCCTGGCTGGCCGATCTGCAGGGCCAGCCGATCACCAGCCCCGAGACGACGCATGAAGGCCAGCCCGTGCGCGCTACCCTTGCCGGCGGCGAGGTCGATTTGACCGTCACGGCGCGCCGCCTGATTTAGTTTTTACAATGGCCCAGACAGCGTTCACAACCGAATAACAGTTTATTCATCACCACGAGGAAAATCATGGAACACAAGCTCCCACCACTCCCTTACCCGATCGACGCGCTGGCGCCGCACTACAGCCAGGAAGCCTTTGAGTACCACCATGGCAAGCACCACAACGCTTACGTGGTGAACCTCAACAACCTGCAAAAAGGCACCGAGTTCGAAGCCATGACGCTCGAAGAGATCGTCAAAAAATCCAGCGGCGGCGTTTACAACAACGCGGCCCAGATCTGGAACCACACCTTTTTCTGGAGCTGCATGAAGCCCGCCGGCGGCGGTGAACCCAGCGGCGCGCTGGCTGCGGCCATCAACGCCAAATTCGGCTCCTATGCCGCCTTCAAGGAGGCTTTCGTCAAGTCCGCCGTGGGCAATTTCGGCTCCGGCTGGACCTGGCTGGTTAAGAAGGCCGACGGCACGGTGGACATCGTCAACACCGGCCCGGCCGGCACCCCGCTGACCACCGCCGACAAAGCTCTGCTGACGGTCGACGTCTGGGAACACGCCTACTACATCGACTACCGCAACCTGCGCCCCAAGTTCGTTGAAACTTTCCTGTCCAACCTGGTCAACTGGAGTTTCGCGGAAGCCAACTTCGCCTGATTGATGCTGCCGGCGCACTCAGCGCCCGTAAAAAAGCCGACCTCAAGTCGGCTTTTTTTGCTTTCGGGCAGGCGGAAAAATCAGCGCCTGGCTTCAAACGGGGGCCCGCCCAGCTTGCTGCCGGCCTTGATGCCCTTCTGGGCAAACCAGCCCTTGTTCATTTCCAGGACGTAGCGCACCGGCTTGGCGGAGCAATGGGGGTCCGTGGTTTGCGGCTTCATGTCAGCCAGGTTCACGATGGTGCCGTCGTCCGCCACGAATGCCGCCGTTAGGGGCAGCAAGGTGTTTTTCATCCAGAAACACTGCTGGCTGGGCTGCTCGAACACGAAGATCATGCCTTCCTGGTGCGGCATCTCCTTGCGGAACATCAGGCCGATTTGCCGCTGCTCGGGCGTAAGGGCCACCTGTGCATCAATCAGGTGCATGCCGGCAGACAGCTTGACGCGCTGCAGGTTCATCTGCGGCGCCTCCTGGGCCGAAGCGCGCAGCGGGGAGAGCAGGGCGGCCAGGGCCAAGGCGCTGGCCAGGATCTGGAATACCTTGCCCAAAGAATGGGCGCCAGGTTTGGAAAACATAAAGTCACCACGCATGAAGTTGATCTGCCAGCATAAACGACGCGCATAAAAATGCCCGCACGCGGCGGGCATTTTGACCGAAGTCACCAGGAATTACTTCTTGGCTTCAGCTTTCTTGGCGACAGCGGCGTCAGCCTTTGCCTTCTTGGCGGCAGCGGCTTCAGCTTTCTTGGCTGCGGCGGCTTCAGCTTTTGCTTTCTTTTCAGCAGCGGCTTTTTCTTTCTTGGCGGCCTTGGCGGCAGCTTTTTCTTCCTTGGTCATCTTGGCTGGCTTGGCTTCAGCCTTGGCAGCTGCGGCGGGAGCGGCAGCAGGTGCTGGAGCGGCTGCAGCAGCGGGAGCGGCAGCAGGCTTGGCAGCAGGAGCTTGTGCGTATGCACCAACGGCGAAGAGGCCAGCGATCAAAGCAGCGAGGATTTTGTTCATTTGGAATTTCCTTGATAACGTTATTGGAAAAAATACCCCGAACTTCTCGGAGGCCCTACCGTAACGGAGCCCCTTCCCCGGCCGTTGACACAAGCCCCCAAATTCTTTTGCTCCCTGGATTTACGGCTAGAATTTAGGGGTTTTTACCTAACTGCTACAGGGCGTACCTTCCACGCCTCAGCGCTCACCGGAGACTTTCCTACATGTACCAGCACATCAAGGTGCCTTCCCAAGGCCAGAAAATCACTGTCAACGCCGACAACTCCCTGAACGTCCCTGACGAACCCGTCATTCCGTTCATCGAAGGCGACGGCACCGGTGCCGACATCACGCCGGTCATGTTGAAGGTGGTTGATGCTGCTGTTGCCAAAGCCTATGGCGGCAAGAAGAAGATCCATTGGATGGAAGTGTTTGCCGGTGAAAAGTCCACCAAGGTCTACGGCCCCGACGTGTGGCTGCCCGAAGAAACCCTGCACGCCGTGCGCGACTACGTCGTCTCGATCAAAGGCCCGTTGACGACGCCCGTGGGCGGCGGCATCCGCAGCCTGAACGTCGCGCTGCGCCAGGAACTCGACCTCTACGTCTGCCTGCGCCCCATCCAGTACTTCAAGGGCGTTCCTTCCCCGGTCAAAGAGCCTGAAAAGACCCACATGGTCATCTTCCGCGAGAACTCGGAAGACATCTACGCCGGCATCGAATTCGAATCCGGCAGCGACAAGGCCAAAAAGCTCATCAAGTTCCTGCAGGACGAGATGGGCGTCAAGAAGATCCGCTTCCCGAACACCTCGGGCATCGGCATCAAGCCGGTTTCCAGCGAAGGCACCGAGCGCCTGGTGCGCAAGGCCATCCAGTACGCTATCGACAACGACAAGCCCAGCGTGACCATCGTGCACAAGGGCAACATCATGAAGTTCACCGAAGGCGGCTTCCGTGACTGGGCCTACGCCCTGGCCAAGAAGGAATTCGGCGCGGTGGAAATCGACGGCGGCCCATGGATGAAGTTCAAGAACCCGAGGACCGGCAAGGAAATCACCGTCAAGGACAGCATCGCCGACGCCTTCCTGCAGCAGATCCTGTTGCGCCCCGCTGAATACAGCGTGATCGCCACCCTGAACCTGAACGGCGACTATGTGTCCGACGCGCTGGCGGCCCAGGTCGGCGGCATCGGCATCGCCCCCGGCGCCAACCTGAGCGACACCGTCGCGATGTTTGAAGCCACCCACGGCACGGCGCCCAAGTACGCCGGCAAGGACTACGTCAATCCCGGTTCCGAAATCCTCTCGGCCGAAATGATGCTGCGCCACATGGGCTGGACCAAGGCTGCCGACCTGATCATCAGCTCGATGGAAAAGTCCATCGAGTCCAAGAAGGTCACCTATGACTTCGCCCGCCTCATGGAAGGCGCGACCCAGGTCAGCTGCTCCGGTTTCGGCCAGGTCATGATCGACCACATGTAAAGCGCCTAAGCGGGCCCAGCCCTCTATTCTGAAGCCGCCCGGGAGCAATCCCGAGGCGGTTTTTTCATGTCCGCGAAATAAGCAAAAAATCACGCTTGAATGTCGCGTTCCCGCCACCAATTTCCCTAACAGGCGCACTGGGTTATATCGGTGGCTAGAATGAATTCCATGGCAACCAAGTCTCCCAAAACCCCAAACACTCCGGTGCAGCATCCGGTACCAGCCGTCAGGCCGGACAACGGAGGGGATTCGGTCGTGCTGGAGCGCCGGCCGCAAAAGACCAAACCGCCGCAGATGTACCAGGTCGTCCTGCTCAACGACGACTACACCCCCATGGAGTTCGTGGTGGTGGTGATCCAGGAGTTTTTTAACAAGGACCGGGAAACCGCCACGCAGATCATGCTGAAGATCCACCTGGACGGCAAAGGCGTCTGCGGGGTTTTCTCCAGGGATGTGGCCGCCACCAAGGTCGACCAGGTCACCGAAGCCGCCCGCAAGAACGGCCATCCGCTGCAGTGTGTCAGCGAGCCCATTGAATAATTGCAAATCCGGCCAATATTCGAGCTATAAGTCAGTTAAGTAACCCAAGCAAGCCGAAAGGAAGATCAATGATTGCCCAGGAATTAGAAGTCAGCTTGCACATGGCGTTTGTCGAGGCGCGCCAGCAGCGCCACGAGTTCATCACCGTTGAGCACCTCCTGCTTGCCTTGCTGGACAACCCCAGTGCCGCCGAAGTGCTGCGAGCCTGCTCCGCCAATGTCGACGATTTGCGCAAGTCGCTCGCCAACTTCATCAAGGACAACACCCCGCAGGTGGCGGGCACCGATGATGTCGACACGCAGCCCACGCTGGGCTTCCAGCGCGTGATCCAGCGCGCCATCATGCACGTGCAGTCCACCGGCAACGGCAAGAAGGAAGTCACCGGCGCCAACGTGCTGGTCGCCATCTTCGGCGAGAAAGACTCGCACGCCGTGTATTACCTCCACCAGCAGGGCGTCACCCGCCTGGACGTGGTGAACTTCATCGCCCACGGCATCAAGAAGAGCGATCCGCCCGAGCCCGCCAAGGCCGGCGAGAGCGCGGCCGAGAACGAAGAGGGCGCCGAGAAGAACGAAAAGGCCTCTCCGCTCGAGCAGTTCACCGTCAACCTGAACCAGCTCGCCAAGGACGGCAAGATCGACCCGTTGATCGGCCGCCAGTACGAGGTCGAGCGCGTCATCCAGATCCTCTGCCGCCGCCGCAAGAACAACCCGCTGCTGGTCGGCGAGGCCGGCGTGGGCAAGACCGCCATCGCCGAGGGCCTGGCCTGGCGCATCACGCAAAAAGACGTGCCCGAGATCCTGGCCGAAGCCAATGTGTATTCGCTCGACATGGGCGCCTTGCTCGCGGGCACCAAATACCGCGGCGACTTCGAGCAGCGCCTCAAGGGCGTGCTCAAGGCGCTGAAGGACAAGCCCAACGGCATCCTCTTCATCGACGAGATCCACACCCTGATCGGTGCCGGCGCGGCCTCGGGCGGCACGCTGGACGCGTCCAACCTGCTCAAGCCCGCGCTCAGCTCGGGCCAGCTCAAGTGCATTGGCGCGACCACCTTCACCGAATATCGCGGCATCTTCGAAAAAGACGCGGCCCTGTCGCGCCGTTTCCAGAAGGTCGACGTGGTCGAGCCCACGGTGCAGGAAACCGTGGACATCCTCAAGGGCCTGAAGTCGCGCTTTGAAGAGCACCACAGCGTCAAGTACGCCGTGGCGGCCCTGCAGGCCGCGGCGGAGCTCAGCGCCAAGTACATCAACGACCGCCACCTGCCCGACAAGGCAATTGACGTGATCGATGAAGCCGGCGCCGCCCAGCGCATCCTGCCCGCGTCCAAACGCAAGAAGATCATCACCAAGGCCGAGGTCGAAGAGATCGTGGCCAAGATCGCCCGCATCCCGCCCGCCAACGTCTCCAACGACGACCGCGGCAAGCTCAAGACGCTGGAACGCGACCTCAAGAGCGTGGTCTTCGGCCAGGACAAGGCGCTCGACGTGCTTTCGTCAGCCGTCAAGATGGCGCGCTCGGGCCTGGGCAAGGACGACAAGCCCATCGGCTCCTTCCTGTTCTCCGGCCCCACGGGCGTCGGCAAGACGGAAGCCGCCAAGCAACTGGCCTACATCATGGGCATTGAGCTGATCCGCTTCGACATGTCCGAGTACATGGAGCGCCATGCCGTGAGCCGCCTGATAGGCGCGCCCCCGGGCTACGTCGGTTTCGACCAGGGCGGCTTGCTGACCGAGGCCATCACCAAGAAGCCGCACGCGGTGCTGCTGCTCGACGAGATCGAAAAGGCGCACCCGGACATCTTCAACGTGCTGCTGCAGGTCATGGACCACGGGACGCTGACGGACAACAACGGGCGCAAGGCCGATTTCCGCAATGTCATCATCGTCATGACCACCAACGCCGGTGCCGAGACGATGAACAAGGCGACCATCGGCTTTACCAATCCGCGCGAGTCCGGCGACGAGATGGCCGACATCAAGCGCCTGTTCACGCCCGAGTTCCGCAACCGCCTGGATGCGACCGTGAGCTTCAAGGCGCTCGACGAAACCGTCATCCTGCGCGTGGTTGACAAGTTCCTGCTGCAGCTCGAGACCCAGCTGGCCGAGAAGAAGGTTGAGGTCACCTTCACCGACACGCTGCGCAAGTACCTCGGCAAGAAGGGCTTCGACCCGCTGATGGGCGCACGCCCGATGCAGCGCCTGATCCAGGACACGATTCGCCGCGCCCTGGCCGACGAACTGCTGTTCGGCCGCCTGATGGACGGCGGGCGCCTCACGGTCGACATGAAAGTGACGGCCGACGAAAAAGGCGTGGAAACTGGCGAGGTCGAACTCGACATCCAGCCGCTGCCCAAGAAAGAGGGCAAGGCCAAACCCGAAGCCGAAGCGGCTGAGACCAACTGAGGGCTTGGCAGGCGCTGATTTTTCAGCACCCACCCAAAAGGCCGGTAGCATCACGCTATCGGCCTTTTTTCATGCCCGCCAGCGCCGCCAACCCCTTCAAATCCTGTCTTGACGCTTCCCGAACTCAGCTCCGAATGGAAAACCGGCCTTTCCCTGGCCTGGAGCGCCTACATCGCGGTGCTGTCCATCTGGATCGTGATGCAAAAGCGCGCCCCGGTGTCCACCATGAGCTGGATACTGTCGCTGGCCTTGCTGCCTTTCGCGGGCTTTGTCGTCTATTACTTCCTCGGGCCCCAGCGCCTGAAAAAGCAGCGTCTCAAGCGCCTGCGCAGCCGTGCCGGCGAGCGCGCGGGCGCGGACCTGGCCTTGCTGCGCGAGGCCGCGGAAATGGCGCCCGCGGCCCTGCGGCAGATGGCCGCGCTGGGCACCGCCGCCTGCGGCTTGCCGGTATCCAGCGCGACCTCGGTCGAGCTGCTCTCGGGCGGCGCCCGCACCTTTGACCGCATCTTCGAGGCGGTGCGCGAGGCCCGCGACCACGTCCACCTCGAGTACTACATTTTCGAGCCCGACCAGATCGGCACCCAGCTGCGCGACCTGCTGGTGCAAAAAGCCGGGGAGGGCGTCACGGTGCGGCTGCTGGTCGACGCGTTGGGCTCCAAGCGCCTGGGCAGCAGCTTCCTGGCGCCGCTGCTGGCCGCCGGAGGCCAGGTCGCGTTTTTCCACGACACCCGCATAGGCCGGCGGCTGCGCCCGGTGACCAACTACCGCACGCACCGCAAGATCGTGGTCTGCGACGGCAGCATAGGCTTTACCGGCGGCGTCAACATCACCGACGAAGAAGACCGGCGCACCCGCAGCGACGCCTACCACGATGTGCACCTGCGCATAGAAGGCAGCGCCGTGCGCTGGCTGCAGACCACCTTCCTCGAGGACTGGGCCTATACCACCGGCGAGTCCCTGAACGACGGGCAGCGCGCCTTGCCGCAGCTGTTGCCGCGGCTGCAGCCCGAAGCCGAGGCCGGCGAGATACCGGTGCAGATCGTCACCAGCGGGCCCGACACCACGCTGGAGCCCATACACCGCATGCACGTGGCGGCCATCAACGCCTCTTGCCAGCGCGCCTGGCTGACCACGCCGTACTTCGTGCCCGGCGAGCCCGCGCTGATGGCGCTGACCAGCGCCGCACTGCGCGGCGTCGACGTGCGCCTGCTGGTGCCGCGCCGCAGCGACAGCCTGATCGTCAGCGCCGCCGCGCGCTCCTACTACGACGAGCTGATCGCCGCCGGCGTCAAGGTCTGGGAATACAAGGCCCGCATGCTGCACTCCAAGACCCTGGTGGTCGACGACCACTGCGCCATGGCCGGCACTGCCAACTTCGACAACCGCAGCTTCCGCCTGAACTTCGAGGTCATGGCGGTGGTCTACGGCCCGGCGCTGGCCGGGCCGCTGGCCGAGCAGTTTGAAACCGACCTGCGCAGCGCCGCCGCCGTGCGCGCCCACAGGCCGCAGCGCTTTTTGGTACGGCTGGCCGACGCCACCGCGCGGCTGTTTTCCCCCTTGCTTTAACCATCCTTCCGAGAAGCTTCATGGCCTCCCACACCTTTCTCTGGCACGACTACGAGACTTTCGGCATCAACCCCCGGCGCGACCGTCCCGCGCAGTTCGCCGGCATACGCACCGACGCCGAACTCAATGAAATCGGCGAGCCGCTGATGCTCTACTGCAAACCCGCCAACGACTATCTGCCCGACCCGGAGTCCTGCCTGCTCACCGGCATCACGCCGCAGCTGTGCCTGGAGCGCGGCGTGGCCGAGCACGAATTCGCCGCCCGCATCGAGGCCGTGCTGGCCGAGCCCGGCACCATAGGCGTGGGTTACAACACCATCCGCTTTGACGACGAGGTCACACGCCACCTGTTCTGGCGCAACCTCATCGACCCCTATGCGCGCGAGTGGCAGAACGACTGCGGCCGCTGGGATCTGCTGGACGTGGTGCGCATGGCCTATGCGCTGCGGCCCGAAGGCATCACCTGGCCGCGCAAGCCCGACGAGCGCTTTCCCGACGACCCGAAGGCGACCCGGCCCAGCTTCAAGCTCGAAGACCTGGCGCGCGCCAACGGCCTGATGCATGACGCGGCGCACGATGCGTTGTCCGACGTGCGCGCCACCATCGCGCTGGCCCGGCTGATCCGCCAGGCGCAGCCCAAGCTCTTCGACTTTGCCTTGAGCCTGCACAAGAAGGACCGCGTCGCCGCCGAACTCGGCCTGCCCACCAGCCCGCAGACGGCCCAGCCCTTTCTGCACATCTCGGGCATGTTCCCGCCCGAGCGCGGCTGCCTGGGCGTCATGTGGCCGCTGGCCACCCATCCCACCAACAAGAACGAACTGCTGGCCTGGGACCTGTCGCAAGACCCCAGCGAGCTGCCGCTGCTGGACGTCGCCACGCTGCGCCAGCGCCTCTTCAGCAAATCCGCCGACCTGCCCGAGGGCGTGCAGCGCCTGCCCATCAAGTCGGTGCACCTCAACAAGTCGCCCATGGTGGTGCGCAAACTCGCCACCCTGACGCCCGAGATGGCGGCCCAGTGGGGCGTGGACATAGACGCCGCCCTGCGCAACGCCGAAAAAGCCGCCGGCCTGCCCGACATGAGCGCCATCTGGCCGGAAGTCTTTCAGCGCCCCAAAGAAGGCACGCCCGACGTCGATGAAGACCTCTACGGCGGCTTCATCAACAACACCGATCGGCGCCGCCTGAACCAGCTGCGCGCGCTATCGCCCGCAGAACTCGCCCACAGCCGAACCGGTTTTGACGACGACAGGCTCGAAGAAATGCTGTTCCGCTACCGCGCCCGCAATTTCCCCGAGACCCTGTCGCCCGAGGACGCCGAGCGCTGGGAGGCGCACCGCGTCGCCTGGCTGCTCGAAGGCGAGGGCGGGGCGCGCAATGTGGATGCGTTGTTCGCGCGGATCGACACGCTCTCGGAAACTGCCGACGAACGGGGGGAAGGGATTTTGGGCTCGCTTTATGAATATGCGGAGTTTGTGGCGCCAGAGGTTTAGGTGCCGGGTCTTGCGCCGGCAGGCGCCGCTCCCTCTGTTCTCTCTTCTAAGTTCTGCTGGCCGGGGGTTGCCCGGCAGCAAGTAACTTTCTTTTGCTTCGCMAAAAGAAAGTCACCAAAGAAAAGGCGACCCGCAGTCTGGGTCCCTACGCTTCGCTTCGGGCAACCTGCGGTGCTCGACTACGGCGG